>NZ_JBHYKM010000043.1:0-27289 GCF_042741435.1 Streptomyces sp. NPDC058955
TCAGCCCCAACGAATACGAACGCCGACACCACGCGGCTAAGCTCACACTCGCCGCGTGATCACCGAAGCGTGTCCACCATCACGGGGGAAGGCCCGCCGTCCGTCAGGACGACCTGCCCAGCTTCCACACTCTCGCGGCTGGCATCAACCGAGACCGCGACGCCGTCATCGCCGGTATGACGCTGCCCTGGAACTCCGGGGTCGTCGAAGGCCACGTGAACCGGATCAAGAAGCTCAAGCGCCAGATGTTCGGCCGCGCAGGCTTCGACCTGCTTCGCAAACGGTTCTTGCTCGCCCCGTAGTCGTGTTGTCAGTGCTTGATGCCAGGATCCGGGCGACCATACGCAAGGAGATCAGCATGGGCACCTGGGACACCGGTCCCTTCGACAACGACACAGCCGCGGACTTCGCCAACGCGCTCGACGATGCCGAGCCCGAGGCGCGTGAAGCCCTGATCCGAGGCGTCCTCATCCGGACGATCGACGCAACCGGCTGTCTCACGGAAGCGGAAGAGGCGGTGGCCGCCGCCGCTTTGATCGCGGCGCAATGCCCGGGAGGCGAACCCGTCGACATGTCCTACGGCCCGGAAACACCGATGCCCGTGTTCCCTTCCGACCTTCGGGCACTCGCCGACGAAGCCCTCGCCCGCATCGTCGGCGACGAGGACGGGCTGGCCTCAAACTGGGTTAACCCGGAGGATTGGAAGCAGTGGCGAGCCTTACTGACGCGCCTTCGCGCAGCGCTTACCCCGCCACCCCCTTCCATAGCTCTCTTCGATGTCCAGCCGTAACAGAGCGTCACTCAGCACGGATAGTTGTGCCAGAGCCCGTTCTCGTGAACAAAGCCATGGAGGTGAGCTCGGGTGCGCCTGGACACCCTGCGCGCTTCGGACGGTCTGTCACCACGCCGTCCGGCCATGCCGGGGAGGTGGTCCACCGAGCGTCGTCCAGGCTGGAGGCTGGTCCGGTGGGCCTTTGCGGTCCGGCGCTCCGCGTGCCGTCTGGTGAGCGTTCCGTGCGGTCCCAGACAGCACGGGCCTGGGGGAGGGTGTCTGTTTCGGTAAAAGTGGTTCAGGCGGGGCTGGACATCGGATAGAACTGCTGGTCAGGACTGCTCCCCAAGTACGTGGGGATGGCCCCGTAGGACACTGGCCGTCCAGACCACCGAGGAGCTGCTCCCCGCATGCGCAGGGATGGCCCCCTCTCGTACCGGAGTCCCCTCGGCACTTCCGTCTGCTCCTCGGTGTACGCAGGAATGGCCTGATCCGGCAGGCTCCGAGCGCCTGCGGGCAGGGGTGCGTGGACGGAGGGCCTGGAGGTTGTGGTGGTGTCGGTTCTTCGGTCGCTTGGGTCGCTGTTGGCTGTGGTTCTGGTCGTGGTGGGTGCGGTTCGGCGGTGGGGTTGCTTACCACCACACTGACCATGCCCGTGGCGTACTGACCATCGGACTCACCATGGGGCGTGCTGTGTCTGGGGGAGTGGCGTGTGGGTGGTTTGTCGGTTTCGGTGAAAGCGGTTCGGGAGGGAGCCGGCTTCGGCTAGAACTGGCTGGTCAGGAAGTCTGCTCCCCGCACGTGCGGGGATGGTCCCGACAACGACGAGGAGGGGCGCACGGATGCGCACTGCTCCCCGCACGTGCGGGGATGGTCCCGACACGACCCGCACGGTGCAGGCGACGGCTCCGTGGTTGGTGACGAGTGCGGCGGTCGCTGCTCCCCGCGCGCGGGGCAGCCGCGGAGGCCGCCCGCCGGCCTTCGCCCGCGAGGCGGTATGTAAGCACCGCAACGCCGTGGAACGCTGCCACAAGCGCTTGAAGCAGTGGCGCGGCATCGCACCCGCCACGGCAAGACCCGCCCAGTCCTGCGAAGCAACCGTCACCCTTGCATCACTCCTGATGTAGGCCTGAGGTTTGATGACAGAACCTGGGGCGGCTCGGAATCTTCGGAACGCGACACCCGGCGTGTCCCGGGCTGCTAGCGTCCAGTTCCGTTCGGGCCATAACCGTTAAGAGCAAGGGGGCGGCGCGTGAGCGGGGGCGTGGGCTTAGCCGGTGGGGGCGTCCGGCCCCGGTGGGATCCTCGGGAGTCACCGTGCATCAGGGTGTCGACGCTCGACGACCGGCTCGTCGAGCTGAACCTGGTGGAGCTGCTCCACGATGCCGACGGCGTGCGGGGCGTGGAAGGCGGCACGCCGGGCGAACAGGTCGCGGTCATCGAGTTCCTGCTGGCGATCTGCTACGCCTCCGGCACCTGTCCGGAGTCGCCGGCCGAGTGGCCGGTGTGGGTGGACCGGAAGGACGCGCTGCGGCCGGCGGCCGAGTGGCTGGCGAAGCGGCCTGAGGACGAGGTCTGGGACCTGTTCCATCCGGTGGAACCCCTGGGGCAGAACGCGCTGCTCGCACCCTTCCTCGACGAGCACGGGGCCGGTCCCGCGCAGCTGGTGATCGAACGGGTCGGCGACTACAACCAGTTCTTCGACCACCACCATCTGGAGCATCCCAGCCCGCTGCCCGTCGCCGAGGCGTTCCGGGCCATGCTCACCCAGCACGTGTACGGGCCGGCCGGCCGCGCCCGGATCTCCGGCAAGCAGACCCTGGGCGCCACGATCACCAATCTCGCCGCCACCCGCCTCGGGACCCGCATCCGGGTGATCGCGCTCGGCGACACCCTCGGCGAGACGCTGCGGCTCAACCTCGCCCCGATCGACGGGCCCGCCGGGACGCTGAACAGGACCTGGACCGTCGGCAGGGAGCGCCGGGGCTTCACGGCGAAGGCGACCCCGCGAGTCGTCGAAGGCCCGGCGGATCTGCACAGTTACCTCGGGCGGTCGGTGCTGCTGCGCCCCACGCGGACGGGGGAGTACGTCGACCGGGTGCTGCTCGGCGCGGGCGAGGTGCTGGAACTGGGGGACGAGCACCTGCAGGACGCCGTGTACGTCGGCAAGAAGGGCGACGGCACCAGGAAGCCGCTGTGGGCGTCGGCGACCCGCGCCGTCTGGCGCGAGGCCCACGCACTCTACGCGGCGGTGGACGAGGCCCGCCGCTCCGGCGCGGGACGGAACGACGGGAGCACCCTCTACCGGCGGCTCGCGCTCTTCCCGCCCGAAGGCGTCGCCCCCGAGCCCGGCCAGCGGCCCGCCCGTCGCGTCGAACTGTGGGCGGTCGGGCTCGTGGCCAAGCAGACCACGGCCATCGCCTGGGTCGACGGGACGTTCCCCTTCGCCCCCGGCCTGGAGGCCGAGCTGTACGAGGCGTCCTACCGCGGTTCGGTGCTCGCCGAGTTCCTGGCGGGCGCCCTGTACAAGGCGGCGCACGCGGCCTGGAGGGTGGCGTACCCGAACCCCAAGCCGACCGACAAGGTCCTCCAGATCGCGCGGTTCGACGCCCGCGCCCGGCACTGGGAGGCGACGCGTGAGCCGTTCGAGCTGCTGATCGAGGAGACCGCCCTCGGCGAGGACGTCGGGGCGTGCCTCCGGGAGTACGCGGCCACCATCGCCACCGCGGCCCGCCGGTTCCTCGCCGAACGCCTCGATTCCCTGCCCAGGAACGCGCAGGGCGCGAAGGCCCGGGCCGCGGCGCTGCGACGCTTCGACGACGAGCTGGGCCAGCCGAAGGCCCCGGCCGAACTCCCAGGGGGGAGCACCTCATGACCACCGCCAGAGCCGTGGACGGCACCCGCGCAGCCGACCGCACCGACGCCACGGTGAGCGAAGGCGGGGCCGCGCTCACCGCGTGGCTCGCCAGTCTCGTCCACAACCACGACTACGCGAGCCTGGCCGAGCTCCGCCGGCCGCGCGTCCAGCGGGAGCCGCACTTCCGGGCGCTCTGGTACAGCCCCACCGAGGCGCAGCGCGAGGTGTACGGGCAGGTCGCCTTCCTGTTCGCGGTCTACCACCAGGGCCGGACGAAGCCCGCCTTCGGCTACGGCAGTCTCGGCGAGGCGGCCCGCCGGATCGGCGGCGGTGCGGGGCGCGGCCCCGACGACCCGGGCGCAGCGCGTCTCGTCGACCGGATCGTGTCCAGCCGCCGCATCCCGTGGCGCCACCTCCAGCACGCCATCGCGCGGCTGCGCTCCTGCGATCAGCAGCCGCCGTCCTGGGCCGGGCTCGTCGACGACCTGAACCGGTGGCACGACCGCAGGGCCCGTGTCCCGTACGAGTGGGGCGTGGCCTTCCACATGCCGCCCGCGCGAGCCGCCGCAGACCGCGCGGGCGCGCCCTCCCTCCCGACCTCAGCCGTCTCCCTCCCGAAGGACCCGACCACGTGACCAGCAGCGTCCCCGCCCCCGGCAGCCAGTTCCTCTCCCTGCACCTCCTGGAGACCCTGGTGGCCGTCCTCCCCGTGCGTGACGAGAACGGGGCGCCGAAGTCGATCGTCTACGGCGGTGCCGAACGCCACATGATCACCAGTCAGGCGCGGCGCAGGGCCGAGCGCGTCCACACCCGGAACCGGGCCAACGCCGGGATCGGCGCGCTGGCCGGACGCGGCACCGGCACCCGTACCCGCGAGTGGGCGCTCATCACCGCTCGCGAGCTGACCTCCGAACACGGCTGGGAGCCGGAGGAGGCCGTCCGCATCGCGCGGGCCGTGATCGAGGCCACCGGCCTGAAGTTCGGGGACCCGGGCAAGAAGACCGTCGCGAACCTCACGAAGGTGCTGTTGTTCGCGCCGTCCGACGCGGGCGCGCGCATCGCCGCCCACATCGAGGAGCAGGCCGGGACGGTACGGGCCTGGGCCGACGAGTACACGGCGGCGCAGGCGGCCGCGGCAGCGGCGGCCTCGGCCAAGAAGAGGACGGCCCGCAAGGGCGCCGCCGCAGCTCAGGAAGAGCCGCCCGGCGCGGACGGCGCCGAGGGCGGCGCGGAGTCGGGGGCCGCCGCCGAAGCCCCCGCAGCGGATGCGAAACTGCCCGCGCTGCCGGCCGCGACCCGGGCCGCCGTGCTCACCGCGCTCGCTCCGCGCGACGCCATCGACATCGCCCTCTACGGACGCTTCCTCGCCGAGATCGCGGACTCTCCGAACGTGGACGGCGCCGTCCAGAGCAGCCACGCCTTCACCGTGCACGAGGCGGAGCAGGTCGACGACTTCTACGCCGCGGCCGACGACGCGAAACTGGACCGCAAGCGGAACCCGAAGCCCGCGGAGAAGACGAACGCCCTGGACTTCCTCGACGCGGCGGACGACGCCGGCGCGGGCATGACCGGCTACCAGTCGCTGATCACCGGCACCTTCTACCGGCACGCCGTCCTCGACCGCCTGAAGCTGCGGCGGAACCTCCGGGCCGCCGGGATGTCGCAGGAGGAGGCCGAGGAGGCGTCCGTGGCGGCCGAGGCGGAGTTCGTCTCGGCGTTCGTCGACGCCTTCCCCGAGGCGAAGAAGAACTCGACCGCGTCCACGGGCTCGCTGCCCGCCCTCGTGCTCGCCTTCGAGGGAGAGCGCCCGTACAACTACGCGGCCGCCTTCCAGAACCCCATCGACGAGAACCCCGTCGGCGGGGGCGGCGAGGGCCCCGCCGGCCCCGCCGCGGTCAGGCGGCTCCTGAAGCACCACGCCTTCGTCAGCGGGCGCCGGCCCGACATCAAGGCCGGCCGCGTCCTCACATACGACCCGCAGATCGACGAACTCCTCGGCACCCTGAAGGACACCGGGGCGCTCACCGTGACCTCCGCCGAGGAGCTGACAGCGTGACCTCGCACGTCCTGCTCGTCCGGCTGGCCGCGCCCCTCCAGTCCTGGGGCGTGGCCAGCCGGTTCGCCCACCGCGACAGCCACGTCAGGCCCACCAAATCGGCGGTCGTCGGCCTGGTCGCGGCGGCCCTCGGCCGGGACCGCACCCACCCGGTGGACGACCTCGCCGCGCTCGTCTTCGGAGTACGTGCCGACCATCCGGGCACCCCGGTGCGCGACTACCACACGGTCGGCTCCGGACGGTACCCGCTGCGCCCGCGCGACATCATCACCGACCACCGGCGCGCCGCGGCCGTCGCCGCGAGCATGGCGGCGGCCGACGGGCCGGCCTTCGGCCACCACGAACTGGCCGGGTGGTACGGGGCACCGAAGAAGATCACCGCCGACCCGGTGTCGGGGGCACTGGTCTCCGCCGAGCTGTCGCGCTCGGCGATGGTCACCGAACGCTGGTATCTGTCGGACGCCGCCTTCGTCGTCGGACTCGAACACCCTGACCGGGCGTTCCTCGACGACATCGCGTACGCGCTGGAACACCCGAAGCGGTTGCTGTGGCTCGGCCGGAAGTCCTGCCCGCCGTCCGGCACCCTGGCCGCGGAGATCCTGCCCGGCACGATCGCCACGGCGTTCGCCGGCAAGCACCTGCTCCCCGGCCCGGACGGACCCGATACCTCCGGCCGCCGGCCCTGGGCCTGGATCCAGGCCGCTCCGGGCACGCGCGGCGCCTCCCAGGTGAACGACCAGCCGGTCAGCTTCGACCCCGCGAACCGGGTCCACGCCAGACGCTGGGAGACCCGTACGCGCATCACCATCGCTCCGACCGCAACCGGATGGGACATCATCCCGTGACCACCAGCGCACGGGCCTCGACGGCCCGCTTCGTCGCCACCCACGCCGTCCTCACCCTCAACGCCCGCCACCCGCTGGTCGCCAAGTCCCTCGTCGACGCTCACGAGATGCACCGGACCGTCATGAGCGGCTTCCGCGGCTGGGTCGAGGACGGCGCCCCGGGGGCGCGTGCCCAGATGGGCATCCTGTCGACGTGGTCGGTGGACCTGAAGGCGGCGGCCCTCGTGCTCGTGGTGCAGTCGCGGGTCCCCGGCGACTGGACCCGGATCCCGCGCGAGGCCTTCACGACGGCGCCGCGGCTCATCACCGTGGACCGCACGTTCAAGGCCGGCGAGGTCGTCGGCTTCCGCGCGGTCGTGAACCCGACCCACAGCAAGCCGTCGGGCCGCCCCGCCTCGGAGAAGGTGCGCGGCACCCGCACCGCCCACACCACCCCGGAGCACGTGAAGCGCTGGTTCGTCCGGCGCCTCCAGGCCGACGGCGAGCCGGCGAACACCGAGGACGGCGTGGCCCGCATCGGCGCCACCGCCGCCCCGGAGACGCTGGGGATCCGCATGCTGCCGACGGTCTCCAGCGCCCACCGCGCGAAACCGATCCGCGTCGGCCGCGCCGAAATCCGCGGCGACCTCACCGTCACCGACCCGGACACCTTCGTGAACGTCCTGTCGAACGGCGTCGGCCACGCACGGGCCTACAGCTGCGGGCTACTCCTGACGCGCTGACACGGGAGCCCGGCGGGGCATCCCCGCACACGCGGGAGGAAAGAAGGGGCTGCTCCTAACGGGAGCCATCCCCGCACGGGCGGAAAACCCCGTCCCTGGCCGAGACTAAGCCCTGCGGCCCCGCCGGGACCAGCCCCTCCGGGCAGCGCCCGGACCTACCGCTTCCCGCCCCGGCGCATCAGGATCGCGAGCGTGGCGCGCGCGTCCCGCCGGCGCTGCGGGGTGCGGAAGACGAGGGACGACACGGCCACGGTCACGACGACGCCGGTGTAGGCGAGGCCGGTGGCGGCGGAGAGCGTGGCGGCTTCCTGGAAAACGGTCTCCAGCGTGGTGAGCACGACGGACACGGGGATCCCCCTCGGGGTCGGTCGCCCGGCGGTCCGTTCCGCCGGGCTCGGTGCTTCAGGTATCCACCGCGCAGGCCGCGTCCAACGAAGTCAGCCGACGCCGGATGAGCCCATGCGCGCAGGTCAGAGGGGTGATGAAGATGTGTCCAACGAAGTCTTCGACGGATGGCGGACCGCGCGACGACGGACCGCCGGAGACCTTCGCCAAGGACCTCAAGGCGTTGTACGAAGCCGCGGGCGGCGAGACGTTGGGGTACCCCCGTCTGATCGCCGAAGGTACGCGTCACGGTTTCACGGTGAGCAAGACCAACCTGAGCAGCTGGTTCCGCGGCAAGCCCCCTCGGCTGGCGCGTCACGTCGAGTACGTGCTCACGGTGCTGATCCCCTTCCTGGAGGATCGTGCGGAGCTCCATTCGCCTGGGCACCATCGGGTGGCCGACGGTGTGTGGGGCCGACGGCTGGCGGCGGCGCAGGCCGTCAGCAGAAGGGCGCAGGGCGGCCGGGGCCCTCACGTCGGCGCGGCCTCCGCGGGACGCGTACTGGTCGGGCTTTCCCCGACCCTCCGGGACGTGCTGCCCCGCGACTTCGTCGGACGGGAGCGGGAGTGCGCCGACCTGGCGGCCTTCGCGACCGCTCCCGACGGGTCCCCCTCGTATCTCTGGTACCAGGCTGGGCCCTGGGCCGGGAAGACCGCCCTGTTGGCGTGGTTCCTCGCCCGAGAGCTGCCGCCCGGAGTCGACTTCGCGCACTACTTCGTCTCAGGACGCCACGGGACCGATCGCCGCCTCGGGTTCGCGCGGGCAGTCGACAGGCAATTGGCGTTGGCCACCGGGCGCCCTCACGATCCCGCGGTGGATCCCGACCGACTGGACGCCGACAAGTGGTTCGGAGCGGCGGCCCGGGCGTGCGAGAAGCGGGGGCGCCGTCTGGTGCTGATCGTCGACGGGCTCGACGAGGACGCCGATGCCGGCGTGGATTGCCGGGGAATCGCCGGACTCCTGCCGAAGGAGCCGCCGCACGGCATGCGGGTCATCGTCGCCGGGCGCCGGAACCCGCGGGTTCCGGAGAGGCTCGCGGACGACCACCCCTTGCGTGACAGCGGCGTCGCCCGCCGGCTGAGCGATTCCTCCGCAGCGCGGATCATCCGGGACGCCGCGATGGCGGAACTGCGCGGACTGCTCAAGGACCCGGACTTCGGGGAGCGCGTCCTGGGCCTGCTCGTCACCGCGCGGGGTGCCCTGAGCTGGGAAGATCTCGGCGAGCTCCTCGACGTCGGGCCGCACGCGGTGGAGGAGAGGCTGCGCACTGTGGCCGGCCGTTCCCTGGCACCCACCCGGGCCGATCTGTTGCCCCTGGACGTACGGAGCGAAGCGGAGGCGGAGGACGGACGGCAGACATTCGTCCTGGCTCACTCCACGCTCCAGGAGACCGCGTGCAAGGGGATCGGGAGCCGCTCGCGACTGA
Source organism: Streptomyces sp. NPDC058955 (assembly GCF_042741435.1). Lineage (NCBI taxonomy): Bacteria > Bacillati > Actinomycetota > Actinomycetes > Kitasatosporales > Streptomycetaceae > Streptomyces > Streptomyces sp. NPDC058955. Next base: position 9,064 of record NZ_JBHYKM010000043.1, read on the forward strand.
AGCGTGTCGCCGAAATCCACGCGTGGGCCCGGGAGTACGAGGCGGAGGGCTGGGGCGAGGAGACGCCGAACTACCTCCTCACCGGCTACACCCGTCTCGTACGCGAATCGGCTCCCGAGCGGCTGCCCGGCCTGGTGCTCGATCCTCGGCGGCAGCTTCGGCTCGTTCTTCGGGACGGGGCGGACGTTGCTCTTGGTGACGTGGAGTCGGTCGCGCCCGTCGAAGGGGAGGAGATCATGCCGGCGCGGGCGGCGGCGGTCGCGGTGTCGCGGGAGCTACTGTGGGGGCACGTGCGGGCGCTGCCCGGGTCCGTGGCGCGGACCGTGGCGCGGCTCGGGGACGCGGGGCGGGCCCGGGCGTTGGCCGGGGCTTCGGGGCGGGCGGTCGAGAAGGCCGTGCGCCTGGCCGATCTGGCGCGGGCGCTGCACGCGAAGGGCGACGCGGAGGCCGCGGCGACCGCTCAGGGTGCCGTCGGGTGGGCGCGTACCGCGCTGCGGGAGGCGGGGCGGTTCGCTCACCTCGTCGACGAGGCGGGGGCCGCGGCGGCGCGGGCGGCCGTCGCGCTGCTGGAGACGGCCCTCGCGCCGGACCGACGCGGCGACTTCCGGGAGGCTCTGGAACTGCTGCGCGCCTCGCGGGGGAGGGGCGCGGCGCGGTACGAGGGCTGGGCGGAGGCCGCAGGTCTGCTGGCGCCGGAGTATCAGGACGAGGCCGCCGAGCTCCTTGAGGAGCTGGAGGAGGAGGCCGAGGCGCTGGGGGCGGAGAGCGACTGTGCCGGGGCCGTACAGGTGTGGGAGACCGTGGCGGGCGCTGATCCCGACCGTGCCGAGCGCGTCTACGATCGGGTGCTGGCCCATGTGACGGAGGTGTGGGAGGGCGGCCCGTCGCTGGAGAACGTTGGGGTGGTCGCGGTTGCCGCCTCGCTCGTGGCGCGGTCGCGGCCGGAGCAGGCCGAGCGGCTCGTGGACGCGGCGCGGCTGTATCTGGAGGGCGTGCTGGGTGGGGGCGCTGAGGGGCTGTCGGCCGCCGACGCGTTCCATGTCGAGTTCGGATTCCGGGACACGTGTGAGGCCTTCTGCCGGGCCCTGGCCGATGTGGGGGCGCCTGCCGAGGCCGTCGACCGGGTGCGGGAGCTCGGGCTTTGGGTTCTTTCCGCGGAGTCCGAGGAGGAGGTGCTCGACTCCGATCCGTTTGAGGATCGCGCGTTCGTCGAGGCCGGAAGGCTCGCCGACGAGGCTCTCGCCCTGGCCGATCGAGGGGCGGACGACGAGGCGGAGCAGGAGTTGCAGCAGGCCGTGGCGCTGCTTCCGGCGGGTGGGCTCGGTGGGGGTCTCAGCCCCGTATGGGTGGCGGAGCTGGCGGGGGCGCTCGTCCGTACGGATGCTCTCGAGGCTGCCGGAGAGATGCTCAGGACCGTGCGGCGGCCCGCCGATCGGGTGCGGGTGAACGCCGCCCTGGCGTTGGCCTGTGCGGATGGCGGTCGGCCCGACGTCGCGCGTGGGTACGCGCGGGAGGCGGAGAGGGGGGCCGACGGGGCCGGTACGGGCTGGGCCCATGCCGCGCAGGCGTTGGCCGGTGCCGGGGACGTGGAGGGCGCCGTGGACCTGCTGACGCGGCTTGGGCAGCAGCCGGGTTGGGCCGGGACGCGGGCCGCCTGGCGGAAGACCGATCAGGCGGTGCGTATCGCCGTCGCGGCCGAACTCGCGGCGTTCTCCCCCGAGGCCGCGGGCGAGGTGCTCCTGCCCGTCCTGAAGCGCCTGGACGCCGCGCGGAAGGCCGTCCGGAGCCAGGCGCTGCTGACCTCGGTCGTGGAACTCGTCCCGGCCGCCCCCCGGCTGCTGTCGCCCGCGCGGGAGCTCTTCGACGACCTCATGGAGGCGGCGCGGACGAATGCCGTGCGGAGCGGTCCGCAGTCCCGGCGGCCCGAGGACGTGCTTGTCGTCGCCTTCCTGCGGCTGGGAGCCGGGGACTTGCCCGGCCGTCAGGTGGACTGGCTGAGGCAGGAGCTGCGCAACCGTGGGGCCGAGCACTTCCCGACCGCCGCGCTGGCCGTGCTGCACGCGGCGCTCGGCGACATCGCGGCGGCCGAGGCCATCGCTGGGCTGCCGGCTGTTCCGCACCACCGGGCGGCGGCGCTGACCGCGGTGGCCTCGCACCTTGCCCGCGTGCCGGTCCGTCCGTTCCCCGTCCCCGGTGCGGGCGGTACGGACTCCTTCACGCGTGCCGTCCAGCACCTGGCCCTGACGGCGACGCCGCTCGCGGCTTCCGCTCCCGAGGCCGCCCTCGGGTCCCTGGAGCGTGTGCTGACCACCGCCGGCTGGCATCACGCCCTTCCGGTTCTGGCCCGGGTCGCTCCGGAGGCGGTGCAGGCCGTCCACGAGATCGCCGCGGTCCACCTCCGCGTCACCGCCCGTCCCTAACGAGCTCGTGCACGGTAAGCAGTGAGACGTCGAGGGCTTCGGTGGGACCGGTGCTCACCTCTGTCGTCGGGGGTCCAGGTCCACGGTCTGCTGGTGGGACAGCAGGCCGGCGACGGCCCGGACGGTGTCGCTGATGTGCTCGCGGCGGCCGAGGTGGCGGGCGAGAGCCCGCCAGTTCTTCAGGTGGGCGATGCCGTGCTCGACCCGGACACGGCGTGAGGAGTGCGCATTGCGCTGTCGCTCGTGCATCTCCTCGTACCAGTCCGGGGCGTCTTTCTTGAACTTCCGGTGCGGTGGCGTCACCACGCGTCCGCCGGTCATGGCGCCGAGCCCCTGGTAGCCGGCATCGGCAAGGATCTCGACTACGGGCCCGTCGGCCAGGAGCTTGACCAGCCCTAACTGGCGGGCGTGGGTGATGTCCGCGCAGCTGCCTGGACTGGCTGGGCTGCTGAAGAGCACCCTTCCGTTCTGGTCGGTGAGGACCATGGTTTTGACGGCGTTCTGCTTGTTCTTTCCGGAGATGAACGTGTCCCGGTCCTTGCGTCCAGCGGCCGGCCGGCGGACCCGGATCTCGGTGCCGTCGATGATGCCGGTTTGCCCACTGGCGCTGAGGTGGTCGATGACTTCGGCCAGCGTCCGGCTCCGGACGCCGGGGCTGATCGTGCACCCTCGCTCAGCGAGCAGGGGCCGTATCTCACCGATGGCCCGGGTGATGGTGGAGCGGTCGGCTCCGAACCAGCAGGCCAACACATCGTGGGTAACCCCGCGGCGAAGGTGCACGAGCGTGGCCAGGAGCCGGTCGACGAACACCAGCCGGTGCTTCGCACCGGCGCCCACAGCGCGCTTCCGCGGCCGAGAGGTCAGCTTGGCCTGGTGACGCTCATGCCACAACGGCCCCACCTCGGCAACAAGTTCAGCGATCACACCGGCCGACAGGCCCGTAATCCGACGGTTGCTGACGATCACTGCACGAGCCGCGTTCCCCACCACCCGACCATGATCAACCATCCCGGGCTCGACCTCTCACTGCTTACCGTGCACGAGCTCGTTAGCAGTGCAATGGTGTTTGCCGCGACTGAGCCTTTGCAACCGCGGTCCAAGGACCCGTTCCAGTGACGGGTGGGTCTGGGTCAGCAGGCCGTGTAGCCAGTTCGCGCTCTGGGTGCCAGATCATCGCCGGCCGGGCTGCTCCGCTTTCCGACCTCAAGGGGAGGGGGCTTTCAGTCATGCTTGTTTGGGAGTAGCCGTCTCTGTGGCCTCTGGCTGATCAGATGAAGCTGATGGGCCCGCCTGTGGTTGCGTGGTGCACCATACGGCTGGCTGCTTCCTGGTTCCCGACCGTGTGTGGGCAGCGCCGACTTCCTTGGCATCTGGACGACGGTTGATTCCTGTACTCGGGGGGTGTGTCCGAAGGGGTGATTTGTCGGCGTGGAGCTGACGTTGGCGTGACAGCCCCGCTGTTTGACGCTGTGGGTCTTCCGGCTGATCCACGTTCCAAGCTGGTCTCCCACCTGCAGGTATGGCCTTTGGATTGGGGTGCAGACAAGCAGGTTCTGCATCTCCAATGTAGAAGCTCATGGGTATATCAAGCGCTGCAAAGGTGGGTCATGGAGCTGGCCTCCAGGTCACGTGATGCCTTGTACATTGGGGAGGGCGCCAACCGGACCTCGGGTCTATCAGGGTCGGCGTGGGGGTCCGAGAGCAACGGACTCCGGCCTGAAAGAGGCCGGCGCCCAGCCTTCGTAGCTGGACGCCGGGTGGGAAGAAGCCGTCAGGCTAGTAGCTTGCCGATCCACTCGACCAGATCCAGTTGCAGCTGGATGATCGAGACGAAGAGGATTAAGCGCTGCCAGCCTGGCGGTTCTTCGCTGTGCGGCACGAGCACTCCTTCGGTTACCGGCTGACGCCGGGGGCCGGTTCATCCGACCCGTACGGAGTCAGGTGAACGGAGATCGTGCTGCGGGGCTCACTTTAGTGGGCGCCCTGGTGACTCTTCGTCATTCGGCTTAAGCGATAGTCCACTTGACATGTGCACTCGCACTTCAGATTCGCGATCGAGCACCTGTTCCCATCTTGCTTTGCAGGCTGTGGACTCCAGGACCTTGGGCGCACTCGGGGAGATGAGATTCGGAGCCCCGGCAGGTAAGGTGCGTCTTTAGCGACGGGGAAGGTGCAGGGTGCTGCCGGAGTTTGGGCACCAAATGTGACTGTGCTCCCGCAAGCTAGGGTTTCGGAAGCGAGAATGCGCGTTTCCCGCACTGCGGGGATGACTCAGTGGACGCTCATGGTTAGGTCAAGATGTGCCACTGCTTCCCGCGTGGGCGGGGATTCTGCTCGATTGCAGCGCGAGGCTCCCGTCAGGCCGGACTGCTTTCTGTGCGCGGGGATGCTTCACGGCTCGGTGCTGGAGCGGGACTGGGTGCCCTGCTCCACGCGCGCGGGGATAAGCCCGTGGGGGTCTTGGAGAACAGCTGTTCCCGCCTCGTGCGGGGATGGACCCATCATGCTCTTTTCCCTCGTCACCGAGTGGCGCCGCTGCCCGCGCCTGCGGGGATGGCTCCTCCTCGGCCTTCCCCCAGTCCCCACGCCAGGCTGCTCTCTGTGCGTGCGGGGATGGTCCCCTCCCTCTGCTCGCCCGGGCACCTCGACCCTCGTAGCTGCGCCAGGTGTGCTGATCCCAACACCCGCGGGGATGGACCCGTCACCACCGAGGCGACGGTCCTGGACTGGGACTGCTCCCCGCGCCTGCGGGGATGGCCCCACCTGGATGGAGGGTGACGAAGACGCCGAAAGCTGATCCCCGCGCTCGCGGGGATGGCCCCGCCGTGCGGATGATGCCGCAGCCAGGGCCCTGCTCCCTGTGCACGCGGGGATGGCCTCTCTAGTTGCGCGCCGCCGACGACTACATTCAGCTGCTCCCGCGCCCGCGGGGATGGCCCCTTGGCGACGGCGACTTTGTCTGTGCGGTCGAGCTGCTCCCCGCACGCGCGGGGATGGCCCCACGCCCTTGGTCAGCCACCAGGCCGAAAGAGCCTGCTCCCCGGTTACGCGGGGATGGTCCCACGGCCACGACCACCGACTCGCTGCCTGCTCCCCGCCTGCGGGATGGTCCCCCCACGCCACGCCTCCTCGGCGGCGGGCGAGGCTACGCGGGGATGGTCCCGTGCCCGTGGTCCAGGGGCTCCGGGAGATCACCTGCTCCCCGCGCCCGCGGGGATGGCCTCCGCTTGATGCACTCCTCGCGCAGCTGGATCGCCTGCTCCCCGCGCCTGCGGGGATGGCCCCAACTTCACCAAGATCATCACACTGATGGTTGGCTGCTCCCCGCGCCCGCGGGGATGGTTCCGGCCCCCGCCCCAACCCAGACAACGACCTCATCTGCTCCCCGAGCATGCGGGGATGGTCCCAAGGCTGACGACCTTTTGGACACGATCAACGCGCTGCTCCCCGCGCTCGCGGGGATGGAGCCTTCGCGCCCTCCGTGAGCAGTGCGACACGGTGCTGCTCCCGGCGCCGGCGGGGATGGCCCTGTGCCCGGCAATGACCACTGGGCCCCGGGAAACTGCTCTCCGCTCGTGCGGGGATGGCCCCTCTGAGCCCGGGGGTCCAGGGGCTGGCCGCTGCTTCCCGCGCCCGCGGGGATGGGGGATGGCCCCTGGAGGCGATCCGCCACGAAACGAGGAGCATCCTGCTTCTTTGTGCCTGAGGGGATGGTTCCGCGAAGTCTGCTGAACGGGCATCACACCATGGCCACCCAGCTGTCGCCCTTGCTCGTGCAGGTCCGGCTGTACCCTGGCGAAGGACTCGTTCCGTGCGACGCCTCGCCGTCGCCAACCACCTGCCGGACGGAGAGCTCGCTGCTGTCCTCTTCCGTGAAGGCGACAGCGCCGCGGATTTCGTCGGCCTCGGCCAGGTCGTCTTCCCGTTCGGCGAGCCGGTCTGGGGTCACGCCGCTTTACATGTTCCGTGCGTGCCGGGCCATGGTGATTCCGCTGGCGGCGTGACCTGTCGGACGGTCAGCCCCGCACGATGGTGAAAAGGACTGGCGTATGGATGCCGATGCGGGCGGCGGAGTCGGCCACGGTCGCGGCGAGCCAGCCGATCGCGTCACAGGACCACTCGGCCAACTCGCCGGAGAGTGTCATTCCGTGCAGGGGCGGACCGTTCCAGAAGTGGTCGTCGAACGGCGGCGTCGGAAAGCCTCCTGGGGGGAAGACCTCGTCGATCTCACCCGCGAACACGTTCTGGTCCGGAGGGGCGAGGTGGCGGGCGAACTGCGGCGCCACCGCTGGGATCGACGGGTCGAGGCCGCCGTCGATGCGGGCCTTCACCGACACCCGCGCCTGTGGGTCGCACTCGCCGAACCAGTCTGGTGTCCGCATGGAGGGCATCATCGTGTACGGGGGGCGAGCCGAGGCGTCGATGCCCTGCACCGGCAGAAGGACCTGGACCGCGGTGAGGCGCACGGCGCCGATGCGCTCTGTCGTGTCCTGTGCGCAGCGCAGGAACGGCTGAACGGGAAGTGGCCGGTCGTCGGCCGGCGCGCTTGCCTCGACCTGGAACCACGAGATCAAGCTCGGCTCCGGAGCGGCAAGGGGGTGGCTGCAACCCGCGTCGTTCATGGCCCACAGCCCGGGCGCGGCGTGCGCGCGCCCACCGGAGGCGGTCCCTTCCCCGGCGCCGGCCCGGTCGTCGAGCCAGCCCATTGCGAGCGATCGCTGATGGAACAACTGGTATGCGTCGTGCTCCGAGGCGGGATCGCGCCACGCGTGTGGGACCAGGTTTCCGTAGAGTGCGGCGAACATGGTTCCCGCGGTGGGACGAGCGGTGGGCGCGATGCCCGGCTGCACGGTGGCATCCTGCTCCGACATGTCCCTCTCCCTGCAGATTGACTCAACGGCCTTCCCCTTGAGTTGGCCGACAGCGGCTCTCAGTACACTCGGCAGTTCACTTCAGCCTGGTTCATCGGCTTCTCTCCGGTCTCGATCTCGCCGATCACATCGACGTCCACGTGATTGCGCCACGACGTGCGCTGGTTGTCGCGGCAGTCACGGCGGGCCACTGTGCGTTGAACGCTCCCGCCACCAGGCTTGAGCGTCTTGGTCTGCGAACATGCCTGCTGCCGCCAGGTGTTGTCCGTGTACCACTCGTACAGGCAGTTGAAGACCTTGGCGCGGTCGTTGCTGCAGTTCCCCTTCTCCCACCACCCGTGACCAGAGGCTGTCACTCCGGTTCGCGACCGGTGGGGATTGTCCCTCCCGCTGAATGGCGTACATCCGAGCGCCGCAGCGTGCCGAGTCGTACCTGCTTCATTGACCGCGTCCATGTCCAACACCTGACCGGCACCGTCAAGGTAGACCGCGGACGCATCGGAGTCGGATGGCGCGACACCCGGCACCGCAGTGTCTGCCGACACATCACCGTCCCGGGCGGATGCAGCTGTCGTCGCAGCCGAAGCGCCCCCGATCACCAGAGAGGCAAGTGCCACGATGACGGTGAGACGAAGCCTGCGGGCGAGCATGAAGATCCCCTTCACATATCTGGAGGATGCGCCTGGCTCGATCATGTGATCGCCCGCATCCCAGACCAGTTTTGAGCTATTGCCCCGGCTCGACCAGGAAAGACGAGAAACTTACGCCTATGGGGTGAAGACGCCCACGCGAAGGTCACTCGCCACCAATGCCCCCATCCGGCAGTCGGCCATACCAGCTCGGAGGCGACACCCTGCCCCCGCTCCGACTTCGATGAGCAGCTCATCTGTTCCCCGCGCCCGCGTGGGGGTGGTCCCTGTTGCCCGCGCCCAGTGAAATCTGTCCGCGCTCCCCGCCTTGTCCGGGGCGACGTGGCGGCGCGCGACTGCTCCCGGTGCACGCGGCGATGGACCCTCGCCCTCCAGAGTGTTGATGATCCGGTACGGCTGCTCCCCGCGCACGCGGGGATGGTCCCGGGCGGATCGGCGGTGACTGGATCGGCTGGGCCTGCTCCTCGCACACGCGGGGATGGTCCCGAACTCAGCCGCGCCCGCTCCGAAGCCGGGAACTGCTCCCCGCGCGTCCTGTGCATCACACCCGGCGTACGCTGCTTCCCGCGCGCGGGGGAGCAGTGCCGGCGGGCAGGCGGACGTAGGCTCCGCTGTTTTCGGATCGCGATTCGTTCTTTACCACCGGGCTCACCACGGATCTCACCATGGCCTGGCCCTGTCGGATGCGGTGTGTGGGATGACCTGGTTTTCGGTCGCTTGGGTCGCTGTCCGGTGGGGAGGTCGGGAGGGTGGGTGTTTTGTCGGTTTCGGTAAAAGTTGCTTGGGAGCGATCCGCTGGCATGTAGAACTGCTGGTCAGGAAGGCTGTTCCCCGCCCGCGCGGGGATGGCCCTCCAATCCGGGCCGAGATCGACGCCATCCCGGTCTGTTCCCCGCCCGCGCGGGGATGGCCCCGGCGCGATCGCGGGCGTGGACTTCCAGGTGTCCTGTTCCCCGCCCGCGCGGGGATGGCCCCTGGATCGGCGGCCCCGAAGCGGTAGCCGCAATCTGCTCCCCGCCCGCGTGGGGATGGACCCGGGACGACAACCGCGGAAGCGGACGGCTTCCACTGCTCCCCGCCCGCGCGGGGATGGCCCCGACCACGGGCAGGCGATGACGGCCTCGCGCGGCTCCGAGCTGCTGCTCCCCGCGCGGGGATGGACCCGTGATGCGGCGCTTGGATGGCTCGTACTGGCACTGCTTTCCGCGCCCGCGGGGATGGCCCCTGCAGCGGGCCGAATTGCGGGCGGGTCAGGCACTGTTCCCCGCGCCTGTGGGACTCATCTGCGGGTGTGGGTGCTGGAGCCGGGTTTGGTGGTGGTGCTGTGTCGGTTGTTCGGTCGCTTGGGTCGCTGTTGTCGGTGGGTGTGGTGAGTGGGGGAGTGGTCATGGTGGTCGCTCGCCACCGAGGTCACCATGCTCGGGGGTGCTCACCACCATGCTCACCACCGAACTCACCATGTCCGGGGTTGCTCACCACGGGGCTCGCCACAGTGCTCACCATGGGGGGTCTTCGGACCCCGAGGGGTGTTTTGTCGGTTTCGGTGAAAGTTGCTTGGGAGCGTGCCGGTGTCGGGTAGAACTGCAGGTCAGGAAGTCTGCTCCCTGTACGCGCGGGGATGGACCCGCGTGGACGGTCATCGGCTCTTCTCCCCAGCACTGCTCCCTGTACGCGCGGGGATGGACCCGATCGGTCGGTACCGGCTGAGGGCGGCACTCGCTGCTCCCTGTACGCGCGGGGATGGACCCGATCGGTCGGTACCGGCTGAGGGCGGCACTCGCTGCTCCCTGTACGCGCGGGGATGGACCCTGGCTGGGCGACCTGCCGGGCGGCTTCTTCAACCGCTCCCCGTACGCGCGGGGATGGACCCGCCACCCGGGTCATCGTCGGCGAGGTCCGCTCCTGCTCCCCGTACGCTCGGGGATGGACCCGAGATCAAGACCCGTGCCGACGCCGCTACTGACTGCTTTTCGCAGGCGCGGGGATGGACCCAACGCGGACCGCGCGGAGTGGACCTTCTGGGACTGTTCCCCGCACCCGCGGGGATGTTCCCACGGTGCTGACGCTGATCGCGGTCGGCGTGAGCTGCTTCCCGTTCGTGCGGGGATGGTCCCTGGGAGCCGCTCTGGGCAGGCGGTCGCCGCTCTTGTTCCCCGCATACGCGGGGATGGCCCCGAGGTCCCCGTATCGGTCCAGGATGCCGTCAACTGCCCCCGCTCGTGGGGGGATGGCCCCGCTCGCGGGGGCCGGTCCGACGAGGAGCTGGACTGCTCCCCGCCCGCGTGGGGGTGATCCCGACCCCGCTTTCCCATACCCGAACCCGACGCCCTGCGCCTGCGGGCATGCCACCCGCCCCTGGACCACGCGGCCCGGGTCCTGCCTGCTCCCTGCGTCCGCGGGGATGGTCCCCAGGGCAAGGGAGGCCGATCAGAGAAGCCGGACTGCCCCCCCCCGCGCCCGCGGGGATGGACCCTGGCGCTGCCAGAACCGGATGCCGACGATCTTCTCCTCCCCGCCCGCGCGGGGATGGCCCCAGCGCAGGGTTCACGAAGTAGGAGGCTCCGGCCTGCTCCCCGTACGCGCGGGGGATGGACCCAGACGATGGACATGATCCGAGGCATGCTCTTGCTGCTCCCCGCACACCCGGGGATGGACCCTGATGCAGCCCCGACGGCGCCGACCGTGAACGCTGCTCCCCGCGCCCGCGGGGATGGCCCCTGTTTCCCCCAGGACTTCAATGGCGAGCACAACTGCTCCCCGCCCGTGCGGGGATGGCCCCGACCAGACCATCCCGTCCATCCAGGCCCTGCGCTGCTCCCCGCACCCGCAGGGATGGCCCCGTGACCCTGCCCGAGGGATACACCCGTCAGGACTGTTCCCCGCGCACGCGGGGATGGTCCCTCGATCGAGTTCGCGTCAACGAGCGCGTGGGCCTGCTCTCCGCGTACGCGGGGATGGGCCCCTGCTCGACGGCCGCGCCCGCCGCCGGATCGACTGCTCCCTGCATCCGCGGGGCTGGTCCCTACTTCCTCTTCACGCGGCAGCCGGACTTCGTCTGCTCCCTGCTCGTGTGGGGATGGCCCTATCGTGAGGGAGGACCGCGCCGGTGCGATGACCTGTTCCCTGCGTCCGCAGGGATGGCCCTCTGGCGGCCGCCCAGGCTCTGCTGTACCCACCCCTGCCCCCCGTGTCCGGGGGGGCAGGGGGCTGTGTTCTGGCTGTTCCCTGCCCGCGTGGGGATGACCCCGGGGATAAGTTCGTGGGGATCTTAGAGAACAGCTGCTCCCGGTTCGCGCGGGGATGGTCCCAAGGCCGGCTGGCGGGTCTACAAGGCCTGGCCCTGCTCCCCGCGCCCGCGGGGGACGGACCCACTGACGTGCTGATCCTCATTCAGCACATCCGCTGCTCCTCGCTCGCGGGGGGATGGTCCCAGCAACTGGATGGAGGGCATTGGCGGGCGGTTCTGCTCCCCGCTCGCGCGGGCATGGTCCCTGGATCGGCGGCCCCGAAGCGGTAGCCGCAATCTGCTCCCGGCCCGCGCGGGGATGGTCCCGAGCACGACGCCGACAGCAGTTGGCGGCTGTTCCGCTCCCCGCGTACGCGGGGATGGACCCGGGACGACAACCGCGGAAGCGGACGGCTTCCACTGCTCCCCGCGCCTGCGGGGATGGATCCCACCCCCAGCATCCCAGCAACCACGAGGAGCACTGCTCCCTGCCCGCGCGGGGATGGAACCGCGACGAACGCGCCGGCCGCGCCGAGACCGCCCTGCTCCTCGCGTCTGTGGGGATGGCCCTTGCTCGCAGCGCTACTGAAGCCGGTTTCTGGTGGTGGGGGTGGTTGTGTGGGTTCGTCAGTAGCTTGGGTCGCTGTCGTTGACGGCCGTGGTGAGTGAGGGAGCGGGGAGGGGGCCGGCGTTGGGTAGAGCTGCTGGTCAGGAAGCCTGCTCCCCGCACGCGCGGGGATGGCCCCCGGGCAGCTCGCCGGAACCGATCGGGTGTGGCCTGCTCCTCGCTCCCGCGGGGATGGCCCCCCGTTCTCGGCGGCGGCCAGGTCGTCGAGCAGCTGCTCCTCGCTCGCGCGGGGATGGGTCCTGACCAGGGGCAGACCAAGACCGGAGCACGATGCTGTTCCCCGCGTACGCGGGGATGGTCCCAAGCCCGGTGCGGGCACGGACAGGTCAAACAGCTGCTCCCCGCACGCGCGGGGGTGCCCCACCGGGGCCCTGCACCGGCGGCTGCTCCCCGGGTGCGTAGGGATGGTCCCGTGGCGTTGTCGGTCGGCTGCTCGACAGTTGATGCGGCTGCCCCCTTGTCGCCGACGGCTTTGCGCTCGTCGGCAAGGCGATTGTCCTGGTTGGGGGTTGCTCCTGAGTCGCAGCCGGCGTGGCTTCAACGTGTGGTGGCCCGGGCGGTGGCTGCCGGGGCGGTCCGGTCCGAAGGCTTGGCCGTCAGGGTGCCGTCGACGGTGTGGCAGGGTGGTGGGCATGTGGGCCTTTGGGGCCTGTGAACGTGAGAAAGGTATGCCGTGAACGAGGCCGAGCTCAGGGCGCTGTTCGACGAGATCGACACGGATGGCGACGGGCGGATCAATATCGTCGAGTTGGCGGAGGGCTTCAAGGCCGAGGGCGCCCACGGGCACCTTGCGGAAGAGGTCAAGAAGGCTATGACGGCCGACGCGAACCACGACGGCGTCCTCGACTTCGAGGAGTTCCGCACCCTGCTGAAGTAGCGTCAGGCCAGACAGCGCGGGCGCCTGGGTTCTGCTCCAGGCGCCCCGTGCCCCGCGCGCCGGGTTCGTCGATCGGCTGGTCGTCACGCTGATCCACCTGCGGCACGATCTCCCGCGCTCTGTCCTCGCCCTGTTGTGCGGTGTCGACCGTTCCACCGTGAGGGCTGGTGTCGGGTAGAGCTACTGGTCAGGAAGTCTGTTCCCCGCGTACGCGGGGATGGTCCCTGAACAAAAACTGAATACGCGAAAGGCAAGTGATGCTCCCCGTACGTGCGGGGCTGGCCCCCGGCAACTGCGCCACGCACGGGGGCAGCGGCTGCTCCCCGCGCATGCGGGGATGGCCCCTGGAAGACGTCGCGGACGCGGAACGGGCGCTCCTTCTCCTCGTGTCCGCGGGGATGGACCCCACCCACCGACGCCGACGGCCTGGAGCTGCTTCTGCTCCCCGCGCCCGCGGGGATGGATCCGCGGAGACCTCGGAACGGGCGGTGATCTGGGACTGCTCCCCGCCCCGCGCGCGGGGCGGGCCCCAGCGTGGAGGTGGTGTTCCGGTGAGCCCCGAACTGCTCCCAGTGCGCGCGGGGGATGGTCTTGGCTGCACCGCGCTCTTTGGGTGTGGGTGCTGAAGCCGAGTCCTGGTGGTGGGGTGGTGTTGGTTCTTCGGTCGCTTGGGTCGCTGTCGTCGGTGGGTGTGGTGAGTGGGGGAGCGGTCGCCACGGTTACTCACCACCACGCTCACCATGTCTGGAGGCACTCACCAGGGTGCTCACCGCGGGCAGTTCTTCGGATCCTGAGGGGTGTTTTGTCTGTTTCGGTGAAAGTTGCGTGAGAGCTGGCCGGTGTCGGGTAGAACTGCTGGTCAGCAAGTCCGCTCCCCGCGTACGCGGGGATGGTCTAGGACGCGGTCACTGACCAGGACGGGGGAGAGGCCGCTCCCCGCGTACGCGGGGATGGTCTCAACCGGTACGTGACCCAACTCGGCCAGGCTCTCCGCTCCCCGCGTACGCGGGGATGGTCCCGTCCCGGTCAGCGTGGACGCGGCGCCGACCGTCCGCTCCCCGCGTATGCCGTCTCAACCGGGTTGAAGTATGTGCCTGGCCTTCAAGTCGTTGACCTGCAGACCTTCACCGACTGAGAAGATTATCTTGATCGGTTATGGCTAGGTTGTAGTCAAGCTCAGAAGCCCTGACCTGCGGGGCTTCAAAATTTGAGACGCCCCTTCAATCTCATTGAGACGCCTTTAGGGGGCCAGAAGTCTGCGGGAGGCGTCGAGATCGTATCTCGTTGGGTCTTCGCAGGGCGTGGTGGTGTTGCAGGACCAGCGTCCTGCTGATGGGCCGCAGATCACTCCAGTAGCTCCAGTTCGAGCGGGATGTCGCTGCGATGCCAGGGGGCTGGTTGGCGAAGGCGGCCATCTTCGTCATCGGCGGGTACTTCCGTAGGGTTACTGCGCGGCCCCGGCAGCGGCTTCATGTCGACCGGAACGACCTGTTCGCGCGCCATCGACCATGCACCTTCCGCCGCCCGGTGAACCGACCTGACGGACTTCGTCACCCCACGCATTCATAAAGCGACACAGGGCTACGCTCGGTGTGGGTGCCGCCGACCCCATGTGGCAGCACCTGTCGGGACCTCCGGCTCCCCCGTGCCGGAGGTCCTGGCCCCCGCCCCCGGCACCCCGGAACACCCCCGCGCTTCCGCCCCGCTCCGACCGCCCGGATCCAAGCACCCGGGCGCAGCGCCCGAACGATGAGGTCGCCACGCAGGTACGCCGCCCGCGCGGATGGGAATAAGTATTCGAAATGGGGTGTTTATATCGAAATTCGCTGTTCATGCGGGCGAAAGGCCGCGAAGATAGACAGGACAACTACAGAGAGGGGCCGCCCGTGCCGCAGTTCTCGATAGCTCATCGCACGTACCGGACCAAGGGAGACGCGAAGGAGACCATCCGCGCGATCCTGTACAGCTACCCGGTGGGCAGCACGGTGGAGGACGAGGAGCACCACCTGCTGCTCCTGGACCTCCTCGACATGCACCCCCACGCCGAGGTCAAGATCGGTTCCGGTGTGGAGGCCTTCGCCATCGCACCGCCGCAGCGCGGCCCCTACCCCGGATTCCGGGTGATCCGGACCGACGGGACCTACATCGACTTCTCCTATCTGGAGTGCCTCCAGCCCCGCACGTACCGCCAGCAGGTCCTCAACGTGATGGGTGACGAGGTCAAGCAGACCAAGACCGACTACTTCGAGTCGCGCCGGGCCGCCGGCACCCTGTGCTCGGACTCCTCGGGACAGCTTCTGGACACCACGAACACCGCGGTGTCCTACTTCCAGGGGCCTTCGTTCATCGAGATCGCCACGGAGTTCGCTGAGTCCCTCGGCGGATGGGAGGCGATCGAACTGACCAGTTCGGCCGAGAAGGGCGTGGGGCGGTTCGTGGACCGTGACCTGGCCCAGCGGTGGTTCGCCCACCACCAGAGCCGCGCGGTCTTCGGGCTGCTGACGCAGCAGGAAAGCCTCCGTCTGCCCCGCCGGTAGACTCCCGGGGCGGGAACTATGACCTCGACCGGGCGCCGGGACGGGAGGACCGTTCCGTTGCGGACCCATCCCGGCCCGCCCCGTGAGGCCTAGGAACAACCGATCTACCTGGACAGGCGGCGCGCGCGCCCCCCCGCGCGCGCGCCGCCCCCGCCCCGACCGCCACCCGCCCCCCCCCCCCCCCGCCGCCCCCCCCCCCGAGACCGCGGACTTTCCGCCCGTAACCCCCGAAGCCCCCAGGGAGCCGCAGCCGTGAGCACGCCCGAGGAAGCCCGTCCCGAGCCCGTGGACGTCCCTCTCATCCAGATCAGCTCGTACGAGGAGTCCGGCGGCTGCGGCGACGGCTGCGGCTGCGGCGACGCCGAGGAGTACGAGTGCGGGCTCGACCCCGCGCTCGCCCAGCTGCTCGCCGACGCCGGCCTCGACCCCGTACAGGTCGAGGACATCGCCCACCTGGCGATCGCCGAGGACCTCGACGGCGGGGTGGACGTGACGACGGTGGCGACCGTCCCCGAGGACGCCGTCGCGACCGCCGACTTCGTGGCCCGCGAGGCCGGCGTGGTCGCCGGTCTGCGGGTGGCGGAGGCGGTCCTGTCGATCGTCTGCACCGAGGAGTTCGAGGTCGAGCGGCACCGCGAGGACGGCGAGCGCGTCGAGCCCGGCGACCTGCTGCTCAGCGTCACCGCCCGCACCCGCGACCTGCTCACCGGCGAGCGCAGCGCGCTGAACATCCTGTGCCGCCTCTCCGGCATCGCCACCGCCACGCGCGCGTGGGCGGACGCCCTGGAGGGCACGAAGGCCAAGGTCCGCGACACCCGCAAGACGACGCCGGGGCTGCGCGCCCTGGAGAAGTACGCGGTCCGCTGCGGCGGCGGCGTCAACCACCGGATGTCGCTCTCGGACGCGGCCCTGGTGAAGGACAACCACGTGGTGGCGGCCGGCGGGGTCGCCGAGGCGTTCAAGGCCGTCCGGGAGACCTTCCCCGAGGTGCCGATCGAGGTCGAGGTCGACACCATGCACCAGGTCCGCGAGGTGATCGACGCGGGCGCCGACCTGATCCTGCTGGACAACTTCACCCCGGACGAGACCGAGGAGGCCGTGACCCTGGTCGCCGGCCGCGCGGTCCTGGAGTCCTCCGGGCGGCTGACCCTGGAGAACGCGGCGGCGTACGCGGCGACCGGCGTGGACTACCTGGCGGTCGGCGGCCTCACCCACTCCTCCCCGATCCTCGACATCGGTCTCGACCTGCGCGAGGTGCGCGGCTGATGCTGCTCACCATCAACGTCGGCAACACGCACACGGTCCTCGGGCTCTTCGACGGCGAGGAGATCGTCGAGCACTGGCGGATCTCCACCGATCCCAGCAGGACCGCCGACGAGATGGCGGTCCTGCTCCAGGGCCTGATGGGCACGCACCCGCTGCTCGGCGCGGAGCTGAGCGACGGCATCGAGGGGATCGCGATCTCCGCGACGGTCCCCTCGGTCCTGCACGAGCTGCGCGAGGTGACCCGCCGCTACTACGGGGACGTGCCGGCGGTCCTGGTGGGGCCGGGCGTGAAGACGGGCGTGCCCATCCTCACGGACAACCCGAAGGAGGTCGGCTCGGACCGGGTCGTCAACGCGGTCGCGGCGGCGGAGCTCTACGGCGGGCCGGCGATCGTGGTGGACTTCGGCACGGCGACGACCTACGAGGCGGTCACCGCGCGCGGGGAGTACGCGGGCGGCGCGATCGCCCCGGGCATCGAGATCTCGGTCGAGGCGCTCGGCGTGAAGGGCGCGATGCTCCGCAAGGTCGAGCTGGTCCGGCCGCGCAGCGTGATCGGGAAGAACACGGTGGAGGCGATGCAGTCCGGCATCGTCTTCGGCTACGTGGGCCAGGTCGACGGGGTGGTCGCGCGGATGAGGCGCGAGCTGGTCGGGCCGGACGGCGACCCCTCGGACGTCACGGTGATCGCCACGGGCGGGCTCGCGCCGGTGGTCCTGCCGGACTCCCAGGAGATCGACGAGCACGAGCCGTGGCTGACGCTGATCGGCCTGCGCCTGGTCTACGAGCGGAACGTCTCCCGCATGTGACCGCGCGGGTGGTCGCGACCGCGACCGCCCCACGCGCGCGTGGGGCGGAATCCGCAGGTGGCGGGGGTCCGGTACCGACGCGCCGGATGATCGCTAAGCGAAATTTGTCCGATTAGCGCGTATCGTCGCCCCATGCCCACGCCATACGGATCCCGCGGCGGCATGGCGTTCAGCGCGGACGAGCTGCGTGTGCTCCGACGCGCCCTCGCCAACGCCCTCCACCCCGCCCCCCTCCCGGACGAGGACGTCCGCGACGCCCTCCGCCTGGCCGCTTCCGTGGACGAGGCCGTGCGCGAGGCCGGCCGGCTGCGCGCCTTCCTCCTCGACGACCTCGCCCGCTACCGCGAGGCCCTCCCCGGCTCGCTCGCCGGCTACCTGGACCTCCTGGAGGACGCCCTGGCCGACGGGTACGACCCCGGGGCCGACGACCTCGCCGCCCTGCGCGCCCTGCGCGGCAACCCGGCCGCCGCCCGGCTGCTCGACCGCTGCCAGGTCCTCGCCGAGCGTTCGGTGCGGGCCCGCCTCGCCCGGGTCTCCCAGGCCACTGCGAGCGCCCCGGCCGTCTCCCGGGCCCGGCTGCTCGCCCTGCCCGGCGGGCGCGCCGGCGAGGAGCCCCGGCCCAAGCCGCCGACCCCGGCCCCGGCCGAGCGCCCGGTGCCCAAGCCCTCCGAGGTCTTCCCGCCGCGCCGCCGCCCGGTGCCCCCGCCCCCGCCCGAGGAACGGGTCGCGGGCTAGCTAGTCTGGTCGCCATGGAATACGTATCCGCGCTTCTGCCCCCCGTCGTGATGGCCGTGTTCTTCACCGCCCTGATCGTCGTGATCGTCAAGACCCAGGGCGGCCCGAACAAGGCCAAGGAGGACGCGGCGGTCGACGCCGCGCTCGCCCGCGCCGAGTCCGCCCGCCAGGCGGACGGCACCGACGCGTAGCATCCGCGGACCCCGAGGG
>NZ_JBHYKM010000043.1:27299-57657 GCF_042741435.1 Streptomyces sp. NPDC058955
TGCCCCCCCCCGGCTGGGCCGCCCCCCCCGTGTTTCTCGGGGGCCCCCCGGGGGGCCCCGCCCGTGTGGGGGGGGGGGCGCCCCTTTTGCCATCTTCTGGCCGCACTACGCCCATCAATGGGCGTTAATCCCGCTTTCTCCCACTAGGGTGAGTCCGTGCCCCGTCCCCTGGGAGAACTCGAAGACGCCGTCATGACGCGCGTCTGGCAATGGAACCGCCCGGTGACCGTCCGGGAAGTCCTGGAAGACCTCCAGCAGGAACGCTCCATCGCCTACACCACCGTCATGACCGTCATGGACAATCTCCATCAGAAGGGCTGGGTGCGCCGGGAAGTCGAAGGCCGCGCCTATCGATATACGGCGGTCTCCACCCGCGCCGCCTACTCGGCCGCACTGATGAACGAAGCCTGGGCGCAGAGCGACAACCCCGCGGCCGCCCTGGTTGCCTTCTTCGGGATGATGTCCCCGGAACAGCGCGAGTCCCTGAACGACGCCATCCGCATCGTCCAGCGCGACAACCCGCTTCCCGCGCCCGAGGAGGGCGGCGGGGAACCGACCGCCCCCTAGCGGTACCGTCCCCCCATGTCGAAAGCCGTGACCGTACGCCGTGCCCGCACCTCCGACGTCGCCGCCGTGCGACGCCTGGTCGATCCGTACGCGCGCCGCGGCATCCTCCTCGACAAGGCCACGGTGACGTTTTACGAGGCCATCCAGGAGTTCTGGGTGGCGGAACGCGACGAGGACGCCGAGGTCGTCGGAGTCGGCGCCCTGCACGTCATGTGGGAAGACCTCGCGGAAGTCCGCACGCTCGCCGTCGATCCCGAGTTCAAGGGCGCCGGCATCGGTCATCAGCTGCTCACCAAGTTGTTGCAGACCGCGCGCTGGCTCGGTGTGCGCAGGGTTTTCTGTCTCACCTTCGAAGTCGACTTCTTCGCGAAGCACGGCTTCGTCGAGATCGGCGAGACCCCGGTCGACGGAGATGTCTACGCCGAGCTCCTCCGTTCCTATGACGAGGGCGTCGCCGAGTTCCTCGGTCTCGAACGAGTGAAGCCGAACACCTTGGGCAACAGCCGGATGCTTCTGCACCTGTGACCGGAAGCCCGGCGGAACCCCGGTGGAACCCCTGGCGGAACCCTATGTCCGAATCGCGCACGTTTCCCGCGTTGCCGGGGTTCTGAACCTCTGCCAGGGGTTTGTGTTTTTCCGGGAAAAGCGGTTTCCTTTCCGCGTACTGCATTTTCGATGAAAGGAAATCCGGTGGCACAGAAGGTTCAGGTCCTTCTTGTCGACGACCTCGACGGCGTCGAGGCGGACGAGACCGTGACGTTCGCGCTGGACGGCAAGACCTACGAGATCGACCTCACCACCGCCAACGCGGAAAAGCTCCGTGGCCTGCTCGAGCCGTACACCACGAGCGGGCGCCGCACCGGCGGCCGCACCACCACGGGCCGCGGCAAGGGCCGCGTCGCCGCCTCCGGCAGCCAGGACACGGCGAAGATCCGCGCGTGGGCCAAGGAGAACGGCATGGAGGTCAACGACCGCGGCCGCGTTCCCGCCCACGTCAAGGCGGCCTACGAGGACGCGAACCGCTGAGGCGTCCCCCGCTGAGCCGCCGGTCCGCCGGCCCGGGCGCTCAGCAGCCGCAGCCGATGGCACTCCACCGCGGCCGCGGCGACCAGGCGCGTCAGACACGGGGCCTCCGCACGGCCCCACGGCCCGGACCTCGGCGCCGGCAGCGAGGACTCCACCTCGCGCCCCGGCACGGGGGCCCGCAGCCACACGGCGGCGCCCGGCGCGCCGGAGCCACCCCGCCCCGGAGGCAGGGGAGCGGTCATCCGGCCGTCGGCGCCCAGCGCCGCGAGATCCAGTGAGATCCCGCCCCACTCCAGCCATTCCAGCAGGCCGGGAAGGTCCTCCGAGGCCCCCGCGGCCACCAGGAACCGCGTCCGGCGCCCCATCAGGGCCACCGGCCCCGTCGCCGCGCCCACCCTGCGCAGCACCTCCCGGCCGGCCGCCGCGGGCGTGTCCAGCACGTCGAAGCGGAGCCCCGTCACCAGCTGCACCGGCGGGCCCGGCACCGTCGCCCAGCCGAGCTCCCGCTCGTACCAGAGCGCGAGCGCCCGTCCGCCGTCGAGCGGCGAGCGGGGAAGCGGGACGGTGAAGGCCATGTCCGGGGAACTCCCGGGGAGCCGGGTTGGTTACGGCCCCGGGCGCCACGGGTGACGTAACGTTCCGGTCCGGGGACCCGAGGTGTCCGATAATGGGGCGTACGAGTGCATTCGACGACGCAACTCTGTTCGCTGGTAGCGGAGGGACCCCGGGTGTGCCGCATGGAGTGTCGGACCCTACGGGTAAGACATTCCTAGTGGAGAGGGGTGACTCGTACGGCCGGGCCGTCTCACGTTCGCCATCGGCGTACTCAAGGCGGGGGTAACTGCTTGGCCTGCGGGAACATCGTCTCGCACCATCGAGTTGGAGCATTTGTCGGCTGTTCGGCAGCGGGACACCCCAGGGACAAGGGGGTGATCCGGACGGATGTCGGCAGTTGGAATGAGCGGTCCCCGCTTGCGGGACTAAGCTGCGGAAGGACAGGGAGGGGATCGACCCCTAACTGACTGACCGCTCTGAGGAGCGATTAACGATGTTCGAGAGGTTCACCGACCGCGCGCGGCGGGTTGTCGTCCTGGCTCAGGAAGAAGCCCGGATGCTCAACCACAACTACATCGGCACCGAGCACATCCTTCTGGGCCTTATCCACGAGGGTGAGGGTGTCGCCGCTAAGGCCCTGGAGAGCCTCGGGATTTCGCTCGAGGCGGTCCGCCAGCAGGTGGAGGAGATCATCGGCCAGGGCCAGCAGGCCCCGTCCGGGCACATCCCCTTCACCCCTCGTGCCAAGAAGGTCCTGGAGCTCTCGCTCCGCGAGGCCCTCCAGCTCGGCCACAACTACATCGGCACCGAGCACATCCTGCTCGGCCTGATCCGCGAGGGCGAGGGCGTCGCCGCCCAGGTCCTCGTGAAGCTGGGCGCCGACCTCAACCGGGTGCGGCAGCAGGTCATCCAGCTGCTCTCCGGCTACCAGGGCAAGGAAGCCGCCACCGCCGGCGGTCCTGCCGAGGGCACCCCCTCGACGTCCCTGGTCCTCGACCAGTTCGGCCGCAACCTCACCCAGGCGGCCCGCGAGTCCAAGCTCGACCCGGTCATCGGGCGCGAGAAGGAGATCGAGCGGGTCATGCAGGTGCTGTCCCGCCGCACCAAGAACAACCCGGTCCTCATCGGCGAGCCCGGCGTCGGCAAGACCGCCGTCGTCGAGGGCCTGGCGCAGGCCATCGTCAAGGGCGAGGTGCCCGAGACCCTCAAGGACAAGCACCTCTACACCCTGGACCTCGGCGCGCTGGTCGCCGGCTCCCGCTACCGCGGTGACTTCGAGGAGCGCCTGAAGAAGGTCCTCAAGGAGATCCGCACCCGCGGCGACATCATCCTGTTCATCGACGAGCTCCACACCCTCGTGGGTGCGGGCGCCGCCGAGGGCGCGATCGACGCCGCCAGCATCCTCAAGCCGATGCTGGCCCGCGGTGAGCTCCAGACCATCGGTGCCACCACGCTCGACGAGTACCGCAAGTACCTGGAGAAGGACGCCGCGCTGGAGCGCCGCTTCCAGCCCATCCAGGTCGCCGAGCCGTCGCTGCCGCACACCATCGAGATCCTCAAGGGTCTGCGCGACCGGTACGAGGCGCACCACCGCGTCTCCATCACCGACGAGGCCCTCGTCCAGGCCGCGACCCTGGCCGACCGGTACATCTCGGACCGCTTCCTCCCGGACAAGGCGATCGACCTGATCGACGAGGCCGGCTCCCGGATGCGCATCCGCCGGATGACCGCGCCGCCGGACCTCCGCGAGTTCGACGAGAAGATCGCCGGCGTCCGCCGCGACAAGGAGTCCGCGATCGACTCGCAGGACTTCGAGAAGGCCGCGTCCCTGCGCGACAAGGAGAAGCAGCTCCTCGCCGCGAAGGCCAAGCGGGAGAAGGAGTGGAAGGCCGGCGACATGGACGTCGTCGCCGAGGTCGACGGCGATCTGATCGCCGAGGTCCTCGCGACCGCCACCGGCATCCCGGTCTTCAAGCTGACCGAGGAGGAGTCCTCGCGTCTGCTCCGCATGGAGGACGAGCTCCACAAGCGCGTCATCGGCCAGAAGGACGCCGTCATCGGCCTCTCGCGCGCCATCCGGCGGACGCGGGCCGGCCTGAAGGACCCGAAGCGTCCCGGTGGCTCGTTCATCTTCGCCGGTCCGTCCGGTGTCGGTAAGACCGAGCTTTCCAAGGCGCTCGCCGAATTCCTCTTCGGCGACGAGGACGCGATGATCTCCCTCGACATGTCGGAGTTCAGCGAGAAGCACACGGTTTCCCGTCTCTTCGGTTCGCCGCCCGGATACGTCGGCTACGAAGAGGGCGGCCAGCTCACCGAGAAGGTGCGCCGCAAGCCGTTCTCCGTCGTCCTCTTCGACGAGGTCGAGAAGGCCCACCCCGATATCTTCAATTCCCTGCTCCAGATCCTGGAGGACGGTCGCCTGACCGACTCCCAGGGCCGGGTCGTGGACTTCAAGAACACGGTCATCATCATGACGACCAACCTCGGGACCAGGGACATCTCGAAGGGCTTCAACCTGGGCTTCGCGGCCCAGGGCGACACGAAGTCCAACTACGAGCGGATGAAGGCGAAGGTCAGCGAGGAGCTGAAGCAGCACTTCCGCCCCGAGTTCCTCAACCGTGTGGACGACGTCATCGTCTTCCCGCAGCTGACCCAGGACGACATCCTCCAGATCGTCGACCTGATGATCGGCCGCGTGGACGAGCGCCTCAAGGACCGGGACATGGGCATCGAGCTCTCCCAGTCCGCCAAGGAGCTCCTGGCGAAGAAGGGCTACGACCCGGTCCTGGGTGCCCGCCCGCTCCGCCGGACGATCCAGCGCGAGATCGAGGACACCCTGTCCGAGAAGATCCTCTTCGGCGACCTCCGCCCCGGCCACATCGTGGTCGTGGACACCGAGGGCGAGGGCGAGGAGCGCGCGTTCACCTTCCGCGGCGAGGAGAAGTCGGCCCTGCCGGACGCTCCGCCGGTCGCGGCGGGCGAGACGGGCCCGAACCTGTCCAAGGACGCGTAAGCGGCAGCAGCGCCTGAAGGGGCGGGGGGGCGGGCCGCGCGCGGGGCGGGGGGGCGCCGCGGCGGGGCGGGGGGGCGCGCCCGGCCGCCCGCCCCTAACCACGCCCGGGGCGTGGGCCCGGACACCGGCCCGGGGAGCCTGGCGGTCGACGGGGCCGTCTTCCGTCTGCTCTCCGTCGCAGCGGCCGACCGGTACTGGGAGCTCGCCGTCCCCGCCGTCGATGTACCGCTCGTCCGCGCCGCGCTGCACCCGCCCCGGGCGTAGCCGCGTCAGCGGGCGTGCATGCGGCGGCGGAGGGCCTCCAGGGCGCCGGGGCGGCGGCCGGGGACACGGCGGCGGAGCGCCACGAGCGTGGGGCCGAGGGCGCGGGCGCGGGCCGGATCGGTGATCTGCTCCCACTGGTGGTGCGCCCGGTCCACCGCCCCCTCGACGTCCCGGTCGTCCGGCTGCTGCCGCAGCCCGAGCCGCGCCTCGGCGACCGCGAGCCACAGCTCGCAGCTGCGGGCCGGCTCGCCCGCCAGCCGGGCGAGGTCCGCCCGCACCTCCATCCAGTGCACCGACTCCGCCGACCGGGGCCCGAACCGCCGCAGCGCGTCCCGCTCCCACGCGGCCGCCATCTCCGCGGCCTCGGCGTGCCGCCCGGCCATCGCGGCCGACAGGATCGCGGGATGCGGATCGTGCGGAACCGGCTCCGCCGGCGCGGCCTGCCCGTACCCGGCCCGCCGCGGATCCACGGCCGCCGGACGCACGACGGGAGGAGCCGCCGGCATCGGCGGAATGTCCCGCCCCGACACCGCCTCCGCCGTCCCCTTCCCCCTGGACGGCACCAACTTCATGGTCCCGGGCGCCGCTTCGTCCTCGTCGACGACGGAGGGGGCGGACCCGGGCGCGGCGGGGGCCGTTGCCGCCACCACAGGCGCGGGCCCGGCCTCCTGCCCCTCCTCGGACGCGGGGCCCCTCTCAGGCTCACGCTCCGGCTCCGGCGCGTGCTCGGGCACAGACTCGGGCACGGACTCGGCTCGGATCTCGGGCACGGACTCGGCTCGGATCTCGGGCTCGGACTCGGCTCGGATCTCGGGCTCGGAAACAGGCTCCGCGTCCACGAGTTCGGCCGGCGCCGGTACGGGCGGAGCCGCCGTGTACCCCACGGGCAGGGGCGGAACCCGGGCCGGGGCCGGAGGCCCCGCCGGAACAGGGATGCGGACCGGTTCCGGCGCGGGCGCGGCCACGGCATCCGCAACAGGCACCGGCCTCGGCACAGCCGCAGGAACAGGCACAGGCGCAGCCCCCGGCACGGGTACGGGTACGGGCACGGCACCCGGTGCAGGTCCCGCCCCCGGCGCCGCCGCCGTCGCCGGACCCGTCGCCGCGGCCGTCCCCCCTCCCCGCTCCCCCGCCCGCGGTACCGGCGGAGCCGCCTGGTGGCCGGACGGCAGCGGCAGGAACAGCGACGGGGGCGACTGGGTGCGGGCGGCCGCCTCCAGGTGCAGGGCGGAGAAGGGGGCGCGGGCGCCGGCGCGCCACTGGTCGGCCCAGGCCCGGAGGTAGTCGGGGGTGGCCCGTTCGCCGCGCCGCGGGGGCGGGGTGACGCGGGCGTACAGCGTCGGGGACGGGTTCAGGCGGAGCAGGTCCGGGCCGGTGGCGAGGCGGGTCCAGGCCGCCGGGTCGGCGACGAGGTCGGCGACGATCGTCGTCGTCCCGGCCGGGCGGGCTGCCGCCGCCTCCGCGAGCCAGTGCCAGGGCAGGGCCGTGTAGCGGAGCGCCGCCGAGGTGCTGCGGGCCAGCGCGAGGTGCGGCAGTTGCTGGCGGCGGTCGAGGTGGAGCTGGCCCGCGAGGTAGACGACCAGCGGGCCGGGGCTCTGCGCGGCGGCGCGCAGCCGGGTGAGGACGGTCTGCGGGTCGACGGGGTCGGCGAGTTCGACGAGCGTCGCGGTCGCCGTACCGGTGAGGACGCCGGGCGGCACCGCCGCGAGCGCGGGCAGCACGGAGGCCGCGTCCATGGTGCGGCCGCGTCCCGCCGGCGCCGCCGCGAGCAGTACCGCCGTGCCGGCCGGGCCCGAAGTCACCGCCGCCGCCTCCCCCGTGTCCGTACCCACCGCGCCCGCCGTACCGTTCGCCTCGTCGCTCACCACACGTGCACCGTAACCCGTTGTGTCGTGGCCGATAACGGCCGGGCCTTTGGCATATGCCGGAAGCACCACCGGATCGAGTGTTGCCAAACCCCTTACGGCCGCTCCGCCCCTGTGCCAAAGTCGTCTCCTGGACCCGTTCCCACCCGGGCCGCGCCGCGCCTGTATCGGAGTACGACATGCCGTCCCCTCTGTTCGCGGACCATTCCGCCCAGCCTCCGGAGCCGGGCGCCGTGGACGCGTTGATCTCGCAGACGAGCCGTCTGCGCGGTGAGGTCGACGCCGTCCGCCGGGACGCCGCTGCCCATGACGACGATCCCCGGCAGCGCTGGCAGCGCGCGCTCTGCGATCTGGCGATGCATCAGCTCGACGACCTGCGGGCGCAGTTCGGCCAGCTCCGCGACGGCGCCCCGGCCGTGACGCTCCCGGCCCCGCAGCACACCGCACCGGAGGACGCCGCGCCCGAGGAGGGCACGCCGCTCTTCGACGACTCCTTCACCAGCGAGGCCGGCGCCGCCTACGGCGAGGCGCCCGCGGCGGCCACGGGTTCGCTGCTCGCCCGTGTCGGCAGCGCCGAGTGGAACCTGCTGACCGACGAGGTCAGCTGGTCCGACGAACTCTTCCAGATCTTCGGGCGCCCGCGCGAGCGCGGCCCCATGTCGCTCGACGAGATGCCGACGGTGGTCCTCCCCGACGACCAGCCGCGGCTCCAGGCGATGGTGACGGACTGCCTGATCGACGGGAGGCCGATCGACGGGGAGTTCCGGATCGTCCGCTCGGACGCCAAGATCCGCACCGTGCACATGACCGGCGAGCCGGTCCTCGACGCCGACGGCTGCACGGCCTCCATGTGGGCCGTCTTAAGGGACGTCAGCGAACTGCGCCGCAGCGAGCAGGCCGTCCGCGAGAGCCGGGACCGCCTGGAGCAGCGCCGGCAGATCGAGCGCACCGAGCGCCGGGTCGCCGTCGAGCTCCAGGAGGCGGTCCTCCCGCCCTGGCGCGGCTCGCTCGACTTCGCGCACGGCGGACCCGCCCCGGTCGACGTGGCGGGGCACTACTTCCCGGCCGCCTCGACCGACCTGATCGGCGGCGACTGGTACGACGCCCTCGCGCTGCCCGCCGGCGACGCGCTGCTGACCGTCGGCGACCTCACCGGCCACGGCGTGGCCGCGACCTCCTCGATGGCGATGCTGCTCGGCGCGCTGCGCGGCATGGCCGTGGCCGGGATCCGGCCGGGCGCCCTGATGGGCCACCTCAACCAGCTCCTGGAGAGCTCCGGCCAGCCCGCGCTGGGCAGCGCCCTGTGCTGCCGTTACGACCCGGTGGAGCGGACGCTCACCTGGGCGCAGGCCGGCCACCCCGCCCCGCTGCTGTTCCGCGGCGGGACGGGGCGTCCGCTGCGCCGCCCCGAGGGCGTTCTCCTCGGCGCGACGACGGGCGTCGCGTACGAGGAGACCGAGACCCGGCTGCACCCCGGGGACGTGCTCGTGCTCCACACCGACGGCCTGACCCGGGGCGTGCACGTCCTGGACGACGCCGGTGTCGCCCGGCTGCTCGCCCTCGCCCCCCGGCTCGCGGAGGCGCGGGACGCGCAGGAGTGCCTGCGGTCGGTCCTGGAGGAGTTCGGCGACGAGGCACGCGAGGACGACGCCTGCGTGATGGTCGTCCGCGTCGGTTCCTGAGCCGGTGCCCGCGGCGGCTTCCTGAGCCCCGGCCCGCGCCGGGACGGGAGTCCGCACGAGAACCCGCACGAGGAGTCGTCCACGGAGGCGTGCTCAAGGCAGGCCGGAGCACGGGCCGGTGGGCCCTGTCCGTCCGTCCGCGTCACGCGTCCCGGGGTCGTACCGGCGCTCAGATCAGCCCCGACCGCGGCGCCTCGGGCGACCGCGGCAGCTCGACCTCCAGCTCGGCCCGCAGGTCCTCGATCTTCGAGTAGCCGGCGTACTGGCCGGTGAGCCGGTACATCTCGCGCAGCCGGTGCCAGGTCCGGTGCGAGGAGGTCTCGCCCATGGAGATCAGGGCGAGCCGCGCGTAGCGGTCCGCCTGCTCGGGGTCGTCGGCGATGAAGCAGGCCGAGGCCATGGAGATGTGGTCGAAGAGCTTCGAGCGGTCGTGCCCGTCGCGCCGCAGGTCCAGGGCGAGCCGGGCGTGGTGCTGCGCGGTGACCGCCGCCGCCGGGTCGTGCTCGGCGAGGGTCCGGTAGGCGAGCGCCTGCATGCCGTGCATGTCGGCCTCGTCGAAGCTCTGCATCCAGCTCGGCGTCTTCTCGTGCCGGTCGGAGACGAAGAGGTCCTCGGCCTCGCCGAGGGTGCGGCGCATCGCCTGGCCGTGGCCCATCGACGCCTGCGCCCACGCCTCGATGGTGTGGAACATCGCCTGCGTGCGCGGCAGCAGCCGCTCCCCCGCACCGGACTTGGCGAGCTTCATCAGGTCGAGGGCGTCGTCGGGGCGGCCCAGGTGGACCATCTGGCGGGCGGCGCGGGAGAGCGCCTCGCCGGCCCTCGGGCGGTCACCGCTCTCGCGGGCCGCGTGGGCGGCGATGACGAAGTACCGCTGGGCGGTGGGCTCCAGGCCCACGTCGTGGGACATCCAGCCCGCCAGGACGGCGAGGTTGGCGGCGACGCCCCACAGGCGGCGCTGCAGGTGCTCGGCGTGGCGGTAGGCCAGCATGCCGCCGACCTCGTTGAGCTGGCCCACCACGGCCTTGCGCTGGAGGCCGCCGCCCCGGGAGGCGTCCCAGGCGCGGAAGACCTCGACGGAGCGCTCCAGCGCCTCGATCTCCTCCGACCCGATGGGGGCGGCCTCGTAGCGGTCGTACCCGGCGGGGTCGGCGTGGAGGGGATCGGTGGCCCGGGGGGCCGCGGCGGGGCGGGAGGGCTCGGTCCTGAGCCAGTCGTACAGGGAGCTGTTGAGTGCGGATCCGGCGGTGAGCGCGATGCCCGCGCCCATCAGGCCGCGTCGGTTGAGCATGAGGTCCATTCCCGTGAATTCGGTGAGGACCGCAGCCGTACGGTCGGGAGCCCAGGGCATGCCGTCAGGGTTCTCGTCCTTGTTCCTGACGGCCTGCCGTGTTCCGGCACGCCCGCGTCGTACGAACCCGAGGTCCTCGATGGTCACGACACGACCGAGTCGCTCGGTGAACAGGGCGGCCAGCACCCGGGGAACGGGATCGCGCGGGGTCTCCCCCTTGTCGATCCAGCGCCGCACCCGCGAGGTGTCGGTCGAGAGCTGGGGGTGGCCCATGGCCGCCGCCTGCCGGTTGACCAGTCTCGCGAGTTCGCCCTTGGACCAGCCGGCGAGGCCGAAGAGGTCCGCCAGGCGGGTGTTGGTCTGTCCTGTCACGTCTAAGCCCCCAGGTTCTCGGCTGAGTTGACAGTAGCCCCCTGTCATAGGGCTGGCGACTATTCGCCAGGGTTCGCCAGGGTGCGCTCAGTGTTCCGCTACCCACGCGCGGGTGTCAGGTAGGTATGCGCCACCCCGCCCCGTCGACCGGCCCTCATTTTCCCCAGGGTGCGGACCGGGGGCGGGCGGGGGCGACGCACGCGATTCGTCGGCACACGAAGGGATCTGTCACCTCCATGTACACAGCATCGTCCTCCGTGTCCGTCCCGCCCCGGCCGGGGACCCGCCTGGTGCCGGCCGGTGCCGGACCGTATCTCGCCCCCGCGCCGCGGGGCGCCCGGCCCCGCTCCTGGGCGGCCGGGACCGGCACCGGACCCGGTGCCCAGATGAGCGGCAGGATCGACCTGTCCGGGCCGCAGGGGGCGCAGCTGAAGGTGGCCATCGCCTCGGTGCAGCGGATCTGCCCGGAGTTCAACCCGGTGCAGGTGCTGCGGCGCAGCGGCCGGTCCGTCCTGATCGTCGGGACGACCGGACGCGCGACGGCCGTGGCGAAGTGTTTACTGGACCACTCGCCCGCGTGGGCCGAGCGGTTCCGGCACGAGATAGCTTCCTACCGGTCCTTCGTACGCCACCGTCCGCCGGTGCGCGCGCCGCGGCTGATCGCCGCGGACCCGGACAACTGCACGCTGGTCATCGAGCGGATGCCCGGACGGGCCGCGGCGCTCTCGCGCCACCCCGTGGAGGCCCCGCCGCGGTCCGACGTGCGGGCGGCGCTCGGGGCGATCGCCCGGCTCAACGCCTGGCGGCCGCCGGCCGGGACGTTCGACGCGCCGCTGGACTACGGAGCGAGGATCGCCCGCTACCACGAGCTGGGGCTCTTCACCGACCGTGACCGCGACGACCTGCAGAAGCTGCTGCACGGCCTGGCCCACGCGGGCGGCCGGCAGGGCATGGGGCAGTTCTGTCACGGTGACGCCCTGCTCTCCAACATCCTGCTCTCCCCCGCCGGTCCGGTGCTGGTCGACTGGGAGCACGCCGGCTGGTACCTGCCCGGCTACGACCTGGCGACGCTGTGGGCGGTGCTGGGTGACGCCCCGCTGGCGCGCCGCCAGATCAGCCAGATGGCACAGCAGCAGGGCCCGGCCGCCCGGGACGCCTTCCTGGTGAACCTGATGATCGTGCTGACGCGGGAGATCCGGACGTACGAGACGGCGGTGCAGCGGACCATCAAGGAGGCACCGCCGGCGGGCACGGTGCCGGTGCCCACGGGGGCGCTGGCTCCCGGGGAGGAACAGCGGCTGCTGCTGAGGCGGCTGCACGACGACTGCGCCATGGCACGGCGGGCCGTGCGCGCGGCGGTCGGGACGCGCTGACGTCCCGGCCGTGAGACGGGGGTGTGCGCCGCGCACCCGGTGCCGACACACCGGGAGTGCGGCGCTTCGCCGTTCCCCGGGGCCTCATTGGTCGAGACCACCGACGCGCCGCCGGTGGGCGGGCCGTCACCGCGAAAGTCGGCCCGTCCGGCCGGCGTCACCGCGCTGACGTGGGAACTCGCCTTCGGCGAGGGGTGATTGACGGATGGTCCGGGAGCCGCTACCCCTGTACGGGTTCGGTCCCGCACGCCCCCGTGTCACCCCCCCGCCCCTGGAGGCTGCCTTGCTCCGTTCCGCGTCCCGAGGACGTGTGCTCTCCGTCGCCGCGTCCGCGGCCCTGCTCCTGCCGCTGCTGTCGGGCGCGCCACCGGCCGGTGCCGACGCGCCGGTGGCGGACTCGCTCCAGCGCCAGTTCGCGGCGGCGGCCGAGCGCCACGGTGTGCCGCAGAGCGTGCTGCTCGCCGTCTCGTACCTCCAGTCGCGCTGGGACGGGCACGCCGGCGCGCCCAGTGTGACCGGCGGCTACGGGCCGATGCACCTGACCGACGCGGCGACGGCGCTGGCCCGCTCCGTGCCGCACCACTCGGAGGACGGCGAGGACGCGCGCGGCGACGCCGCCCGGCCGGCCCGCACCGGGGCGGAGGCGGCGCCGCCCGCGCCGGAGGAGCTGCCGGCCCGGCTGCGGACCCTGGAGCGGGCGTCGGCGCTCTCCGGGATCCCGGCGGAGGAGCTGCGGACCTCGACGGCGGCGAACATCGAGGGCGGCGCGGCGCTGCTCGCGGCGGCCCAGCGGGAGGCGGGGCTCGCGCCGAGCGCGGACCCGGCCGACTGGTACGGGGCGGTGGCCCGCTACTCGGGCGCGGACGACGCGGCCACGGCGACGGCGTACGCCAACGACGTCTTCGACGTGATCCGGACCGGCGAGGCGCGGGTCACGGACAGCGGGCAGCGGGTGGCGCTGGAGGCCGCTCCGGCGGTGGCGCCGGAGACCGGCCAGGTGGCGGCGCTCGGGCTGCGGGCGCCGGAGCGCGGCCCGGTGGAGTGCCCGACGACGGTGGCGTGCGAGTGGATCCCGGCGCCGTACGAGGAGTTCGGAGACGGCGACTACGGCAACCACGACAAGGCGGACCGGCCGGTCTCCCAGTCGATCGACTACATCGTCGTCCACGACACCGAGGCGACCTGGGACGTCACCCTGAAGCTGGTGCAGGACCCGACGTACGTCTCCTGGCAGTACTCGCTGCGCTCCTCGGACGGGCACGTCGCCCAGCACCTGCCACTGAAGGACGTGGGCTGGCACGCCGGGAACTGGTTCGTCAACGCGAAGTCCGTGGGGCTGGAGCACGAGGGCTTCCTGACGGCCCCGGACTCCTGGTACACGGAGGCGATGTACCGGAGTTCGGCCCGGCTGGTGCGGTATCTGGCGCAGCGGTACGACATCCCGCTGGACCGGCAGCACGTCATCGGGCACGACAACGTGCCGGGGACGGTGACATCGTCGATCCGGGGCATGCACACCGACCCGGGTCCGTACTGGGACTGGGCGCACTACTTCCGGCTGCTCGGCCGGCCGCTGACACCGAGCGCGGGGCCGCGGGCGGGCGTGGTGACGATCCGGCCGGCGTACGGGGAGAACCGGCCGGTCTACACGGGGTGCGCGACGGCCGGGGTGGCGTGCGCGCCGCACGGGAGCGGTGCCGTGCGCCTGCACACCGCGCCGAGCGCCGACGCGCCCCTGGTGAAGGACATCGGGCTGCGGCCCGGCGGGCAGGACTCCACGACGGGCGTCAACGACACGGGCGCGCGGGCGTCGACGGGGCAGAGCTACGCGGTGGCGGAGCGCCGGGGCGACTGGACGGCGATCTGGTACCTCGGGCAGAAGGCGTGGTTCCACAACCCGGCGGCGGCGCCGACGGCGGTGGACGCGCGCGGTCAGGTGCTGACGCCGCGCGAGGGCCTGACGGAGGTGCCGGTGTACGGGCGGGCCTATCCGGAGGCGTCGGCGTATCCGGCGGGGGTGCCGGTGCAGGCGGTGTCGCCGCTGCCGTACCGGCTGCTCGCGGGGCAGCGGTACGTGGTGGGTCACAAGACGCCCGGCGAGTACTACTACGCACCCGTGTTCGACAGCAGCGGGCATCGGGTGGTGCGTGGCCAGGAGGAGTACTACCAGATCCAGTTCGGCCATCGCATCGCCTTCGTGAAGGCCGCTGACGTGCGGGTTTCGCAGGGCTGAGCCGGGTTGGCCGAAAGGCGTGGGGTGGTGCCGGGGTTCCCCTCCGGTACCACCCTTTCTTCTGCTCATACGACTATTTCCGACCCGGGGTTCGGTGCCCGGAGCAGGGGTAAAGCTGGGCCGGAACAGCACCCCTCCACCGGAAAGGCCCGTCCGCACATGCCTCAGCCCTTCGCCATGCCGGATTTCTATGTCCCGTATCCGGCGCGCCTCAACCCCCATGTGGAGGCGGCCCGGACGCACACCCGGGACTGGGCCCGCGCGATGGGGATGCTGGAGGGCTCCGGGGTATGGGAGACGGCCGACCTCGACGCGCACGACTACGCGCTGCTCTGCGCCTACACCCACCCCGACTGCGACGAGGAGGCGCTGAACCTCGTCACCGACTGGTACACGTGGGTCTTCTTCTTCGACGACCACTTCCTGGAGGTCTTCAAGCGCACCCAGGACCGGGACGGCGGCAAGGAGTACCTCGACCGGCTGCCGGCCTTCATGCCCGCCGGATCCCTCGACGGCATGCCCGAGCCGGTCAACCCGGTGGAGGCCGGCCTCGCCGACCTGTGGCGGCGGACCGTCCCCGCGATGTCCGACGGCTGGCGGCGCCGCTTCGCCGAGGCCACCGAGGCCCTCCTCTACGAGTCCCTCTGGGAGCTCGACAACATCAACGACGGCCGGATCGCGAACCCCCTCGAATACATCGAGATGCGCCGCAAGGTCGGCGGCGCCCCCTGGTCCGCCGGGCTCGTGGAGTACGCCGCCGGGGCCGAGGTCCCCGACCGGGTCGCCGGCTCCCGGCCGCTGCGGGTGCTCCGCGACGCCTTCTCGGACGCCGTCCACCTGCGCAACGACCTCTTCTCGTACCAGCGCGAGGTCGAGGACGAGGGCGAGAACAGCAACGGAGTGCTCGTCCTGGAGCACTTCCTCGGCTGCTCCACCCAGGAGGCCGCCGAGGCCGTCAACGACCTGCTGACCTCACGGGTCCAGCAGTTCGAGAACACCGCCCTCACCGAGGTGCCCGCGCTGGCCGTCCAGGAGCGCCTCACCCCCCTGGAGATCGCGGCGATCGGCGCGTACACCAAGGGACTCCAGGACTGGCAGTCCGGCGGGCACGAGTGGCACATGCGCTCCAGCCGGTACATGAACGAGGGCATGGTCGACGCCACCGCCGGCACCCCCGCCCTCGGCACCGGCGTCCTCGACATCCGCACCCTGCTCGGCGGCCGGTCCGCCGAGGTGCGGCGGCGGAGCCTCACCCACACCCCCCACCAGCCCGTCGGCCCCCTCGCGCTCCCCGACTTCGACCTCCGCTACCCGCTCACGCTCAGCCCGCACCACCAGGAGGCCAAGCGGCGCTCCGAGGACTGGGCCGAGGCCATGGGGCTGCTCGACGACATCTGGGACCGGCCGCTGATGGCAGGCTTCGACCTCGCGCTCTGCTCGGCCGGCCTCGACCCCGACGCCACCCTGGAGGAGCTGGAGCTCAGCGCCCTCTGGCTGACCTGGGGCACCTACGCCGACGACTACTACCCGATGGTCTTCGGCCGGCCGCGCGACCTGGCGGGCGCGCGGGCCCAGACCGAGCGGCTGAAGGCGTGCCTGCCGGTCGACGACCCCGCCTCCGCCGCCGGGTTCGCCGTGAACCCGCTGGAGCGCTCGCTCGCCGACGTGTGGGCGCGGACCGCGGGTCCGATGCGGCCGGAGGCCCGGGCCGAGCTGTGGACGTCGCTCGACGCGATGCTGGAGAGCTGGATGTGGGAGCTGCACAACCAGGCGCAGCACCGCGTGCCCGACCCCGTCGACTACGTCGAGATGCGCCGCAGCACCTTCGGTTCCGAACTGACCATGCTGATGGGCCGGTTGCGGCAGGACGGCGCCCTGCCGCCGGAGCTCTTCCGCTCGGGCACGGTCCGCGCGCTGGAGAACGCGGTGGCGGACTACGGGGCGCTCGTCAACGACCTCTTCTCGTACCAGAAGGAGGTGGAGGTGGAGGGCGAGCTGCACAACGGCGTGCTCGTCCTGGAGAAGTTCTTCGACGTCGACCGGGACACCGCCGCCCGGATGGTCCACGAGCTGATGTGCGGCCGGCTGCGCCAGTACGAGCACCTGAAGCAGCGTGAAGTCCCGCTGCTGTACGCCCACTTCGGCCTGGACGCGGAGGGCAGGGCGGCCTTCGAGGCGCGGCTGCGGGAGCTGGAGGACTGGCTCGCGGGCGTGCTGCACTGGCACCGCAGCGTGCGGCGGTACGGCGCCGGGGACGTCCACGCGGGCGCCGGGACCCCGCTGCTCCGCGACCGCGCCGAGGAGACCGTCCCGGTGCCCGACTGGACCACGCCGCGCGGGCTCGGCACCACGGCGGCGCGGGTCGCGACCGCCTTCGCCGGGGTCCCGTCCTGACACACGGGAAGGGCCGCCCCGGGGTCTGAGGGGCGGCCCTTCGACGGGTTCAGCGGTCCAGCGGTCTAGCGGGAGCCGCGGCCGCGCAGCTCGTCGATCTCGCGGCGTTCGCGCTTGGTGGGGCGGCCCGCGCCGCGGTCGCGGACGGCGGCCACGGCCACGTGCTCGCGCGGCGGCGGGGGCGGACTGTTGTCCACGTACGCCTCGGCGGCCACCGGCGGGCCGACCCGCTTGGTCAGCAGCTCCTTGACCTCGACGATCCGCTCCCGGCCCGCCACGTAGACCCGGACCTCGTCACCCGGCTTCACGGACTGGGCAGGCTTCGCCCGCTCGCCGTTGACCTTGACGTGCCCGGCCCGGCAGGCCGCGGCGGCCTGGGAGCGGGTCTTGGTCAGCCGGACCGCCCAGATCCAGGCGTCGACGCGTGCGCTCATCGGCCCCCGCTCCCGCTCAGCCCTGCTGGAACAGCTCGGCGGGCAGCGGCTTGAGCAGCG
Organism: Streptomyces sp. NPDC058955; assembly: GCF_042741435.1. Taxonomy (NCBI): domain Bacteria; kingdom Bacillati; phylum Actinomycetota; class Actinomycetes; order Kitasatosporales; family Streptomycetaceae; genus Streptomyces; species Streptomyces sp. NPDC058955. Next base: position 44,426 of record NZ_JBHYKM010000043.1, read on the forward strand.
CGTACAGGTCGTCGGTGATCGGCCGGTCCCAACTGGCGATCGTCACCAGGACGTTGTCGCTGCGGTCGAACTGGACGCAGGAGATGCGGCTCTCGGAGAGCTTGAGGCGGCGCACGATGAGGAGGTTGTCGCCCTGCATCACGGGGACGTCCTCGGTGTCGAGCACCTCGACCGGCTCGTCGTTCTCGAGGGCGGCGAGGAGCTGGGCCACCTCGAAGGGGATCTGGCCGTCGGCGAGCTCCCGGGCCGGGGAGCCCTCCGGGAGGTTGCCGATGATCATCGCGGGGCCGCGGCCGCCGAAGAGGTCGTAGCGCAGGAAGACGCCCTGGCAGGAACCGTCGGGAGCGGGCAGCAGACCGGCGCCGAGATTGCCGGGCCAGTCCCCCGGGTCCATGGCCAGGACGTCGAAGTCCGGGCCAGCGGGAGTGGCGCTGCGGCGGCGGAGGAAGGACATACGGCCATGGTACGTGCCCGGGCGCGCGGCGCGGCGCCGGGTGCCGTCCTTCCGCCGCCGCACGGGCGGGCCCGGCGGCCTCAGTCCACCGGATCCGCCGGGCCGGCCGCCGTCTCGGCCGTCTCTGCCGTCCCCGGCTCGACGGTGTCGCCCAGGGCGTGCGCGAGACCGGAGCGGTCGGTGCCCAGCTTGCGGTAGACGGAGGAGAGCAGCCGGGCGGCGGTCGTGGGGTCGACGCCGAGGACGGTGGCCGCGTCGAGGCCGCGGACGCTGGCCCGGGCGGCGGCCCGCTCACGGGCGGTGAGCGAGTTGCCGTCGGCGGTGTGCAGGGCGCGCGGGCGCAGTCCGGCGGCGGCCAGCTCGGCGCGGGCCTCCTCGACCAGGCCGTCGGCGCCGCAGTCCTGGGCGGTCTCCAGGCCCCGGTACAGGTGCTCGGCGGCTTCGGCGTGGCGTTCGGTGCGGCGGAGCGCGGCGCCGAGGGCGACGAGGGAGCGGGCCAGCTCGTACGCGGCCGGGGACTGGTCCAGCCAGTCGACGGACTCCTCCAGGAGCTTGATCCGCTCGGCGCCCTCGGAGACCTCGGCGGTCACGCGGAGCGCCTGGCCGATCGCGGAGGGCGCGCCGTACTGGCGGGCGCGGGCGACGGCGTCCTCGGCGGTGGCGAGCGCCCTGGCCGGGGAGCCGGTGGCGGCCTCGGCGAGCGCGAGGTAGAGCTGCCAGGGGCTGCACGACGGGTTCCGCTTGCCGCGCGGTTCCAGCCGGCGGCCGATGTCGGTCAGCGCGGCGCACGCCTCCTCGGCGCGGCCGGTGGCGAGGAGCAGTTCGGCGTGGACGGTCTCGCAGTCGGGGATGGTGACGGTGGCGGGGAAGGGTTCGCCGAAGTCGTGCTCGCGGGCGACCCGCTCGGCCTCGTCGGTACGGCCCCGGGCGAGCAGGACCTCGATCATGACGCCGGTGGCGTACCAGAGGGCGGGGGTGCGGGGGCCGACGCGCTCGGCGAGGCGCAGGCCCGCGCGGACGAAGTCCTCGGCCTCCATGAGCCGGCCGCGGCGGAAGCGGATGTAGCCCAGGAGGGTGTACGCGAAGGAGAGGTGGGCGCCGCGCCAGCCCTGCTTCTCGAACTCGGCGGTGCCGGCGGCGAAGAGCTCCTCGGCGCGGCCGGGCCGGTCGGCGTAGAGGTGGATGAGGGCGACGAGGACCGGAACCTCGAAGCCGCGGCTCTCGTCGGCCCAGCTCAGGCCGCCTTCGAGGGCCCGCTCGGCGTGGCGGAGGGCGACGGTGGCGGGTTCGGCGCGCAGGGTGGCGTCCCAGGCGCGCATGCCGATGATGTAGCGCTCGGTGAGGTCGCGGCCGGGGAGCCGGTCGGCGAGGGCGGCCAGGCGGCGGGAGCGGGCCGGCGATTCCGGCTCGTCGGACCGGAGGGCGTCCCACATGAACCGCTCGGCCTGGATGCGGAGCCGGCTGCGGGCGTCGGTGGTCCGGCGGCTCTCGCTCTCCAGCAGTTCGGACGCCTCGACGAGCCGGTCGCTGTGGGCGAGGACCTGGGAGAGGCGGTAGACGATGCCCTGGCGCAGGACCGGGTCGGAGATGGGCTCCTCCAGGGCCGCGCGCAGGTGGTTGACGGTGGTGGCGGGTTCGGTGAGGAGCGAGGCGGAGCCGAGCTCGAAGAGCACGGCGGCGCGCTCGTCGGCGGTGGGAGGCTCCCGCAGGGCGCGGGCGAGGTGGCGGCGGGCCGCGTCGGGGGCGCCGGCCCGGAGGTTCTCGCGGGCGGCGGCGCGGAGCTGGGTGACGACCCACGGGTCGCCCTCCGGGTGGGTCTCCAGGAGGTGGCGGGCCGCGGCGGCGGGGCCGAGCCCGGCGTCGATGACGCACCAGGCGGCCTGGCCGTGGAAGGCGACCCTGATCGCGTCCGGGATGGCGCGGTAGACGGCGCTGGCGATCAGCGGGTGGACGAATTCGAGGGGGCCGTCGGGGGTGCTGGGGGCGGCGAGGACGCGGGCCTCGCGGAGGCGTTCGGCGCAGTCGGCCACGGCCTCGTCGCCGAGGCCCGCGAGGGCGCCGGCGAGGGCCGGGGAGATCTCCGTGCCGAGGACGGCGCAGGCCCAGGCCAGGCGGACGGTGGCGGTGCCGAGCCGTTCGAGGCGCTGGACGAGGCCGCTGCCCTTGAGGGCGGCGGCGAGGTCGCGGAGCTCGTGGGCGCCGTCGGCGGTGGGGTCGAGGCCACGGTCCCGGACCTTGGCGGCGAGTTCGACGGTCTCGAAGGGGTTGCCGGCGGTGACGGTCCAGAAGTCGTGGCAGAACGCGTCGTCGGCGTGGGCCCCTATCCGGTCGCGGACCAGCCGGGCGACGGCCTCGGCGGTGAGCGGGGCCAGGCCGTGCGGGCGCTGTCCGGACCGGCGTCCGGTGAATTCGGCGCCCTCGTCGGGAAGTTCGTCGGGCCGGTAGGCGACGACGAGGAGCATGGGGAGGTCCTCGGCGCGCGGGGCGAAGGAGGCGAGCCAGCCGAGGGACTCGGGGTCGGCCCAGTGGGCGTCGTCGAGGACGACGACGAGCGGGGCGCGGCGCACGGCGAGGTGGGTGAGGACCCAGTCGAGGCCGTCGCGCAGGCCCTGGGGGTCGGGCGGGGAGCCGGCGGTGGCGGCGCGGAGGCCGAGGGCGGGGCCGACGATGTCGTACCAGGAGCCGAGCCGTTCGCGGAGTTCGGCGTCGGAGGCGTGGGCGAGCTGGGGCTGGAGGAGCTGGCGGGCGACGTGGAAGGCGACGCGCTGCTCCTGGTCGCCGCCGCGGGCGGAGAGGACGGTGCAGCCGCGGGCGCCGGCCCGGCGGCGGATCTCGGCGAGGAGGGTGGTCTTGCCGAGTCCGGCGGGGGCGGCGTAGACGAGGACGCCGCCCTGCGCGGTGGGGGTTTCGGGGCGCTGTTCGGCGGAGCCCGTACGGCCGTGGAGGGGGATGACGCGGGCGTCGCGCGGGGCGGGGACGCTCACGGGCGGGGACGGGGGTTCGTCGGCGAGGCCGGTGAGCAGGTCGAGCGCCTCCTCGGCCGCGTCGAGCGCGGCTTCGCGTTCGAAGAGGCCGAAGCCCTGGCGGGCCTGCCTGCCGTCCTGTCGTGCCACGTTCCACCCCCACACAGGGGGCGCACGCCCGGCGCACGGTCGGGGCGCCGGGGCGATCACCCCACGAAAGCTCCAGCGTACGCCGGAACGGGCCGTGTGTAACGGCATTCTCCCAAGCAGTTCGGGTGGTCTTGGAGCGGAGGGGCGCCCGTTCCGACGCGCAGGTCGGGGCGTGTTCGACGGACAGATGTACGGGGTCGGGGAAGGGGCGCGCGGAGCGTGTCGTCCTTGACCGGGGTCCCGGCGGCGTCTCCCATATGACGGGCGGTCAGTTCATGATCGCCATAGGTCCTGACGAGGGGATGAGCCGACCATGAGACCTCCCATTTCCCGTGCGCGGTCCTGGGCCGCCCGCTCGGCGTGCTCCCTCGCCCTGTGCGCCACCGTGCTGACGGCGCTGCCCTCCTCGGTGCCGGCCGCGGCGGAGCCCTCGGTGCCGGTCGCGGGCGCGGCCGGGGCCCCGGCGGGGGCGTACTCGGTGGGCGCGGCGCGGGCCGCGCTGGCGCGGCTGCTGCCCCGTCACGCGCGCCAGTTCGACCTGGTCCTGGTGCCGGCCGACGGCGGGGGCGACCGGTTCGCCGTGTCGGGTACGGCGGGGCGGATCGTCGTCACCGGCACCACGCCGGCCGTCCTGCTGCGCGGGGTGCACTGGTACCTCTCCTACACCGTGGGCGTGGACCTCGGTTCGCCCGGCGACAGCCTGTCGGCGCTGCCGGCCCGGCTGCCCGCCCCGTCGGGCACGGTCACCAAGTCGGCGTCGGTGCCGCACCGGTTCGCGCTGAACGACACGGACGACGGCTACTCGGGGGCGTACCGGGACTGGGCCGCGTACGAACGCCAGATCGACCTCCTCGCCCTGCACGGGGTGAACGAGGTGTTCGTGCAGATGGGCGCCGAGGCCGCCTATCACGCCGCCTTCCAGGAGTTCGGCTACACGGACGAGGAGCTGCGGGCGTGGATCCCCGGGCCGGCGCACCAGCCGTGGTGGCTGATGCAGAACATGTCGTCGTTCGGCGGCCCGATGACCGAGCAGCTGATCTCCCGCCGGGCGGCGCTGGGCAAGCGGATCGTGGACCGGCTGCGGGAGCTGGGCATGACGCCGGTGCTGCCGGGGTACTTCGGCACGGTGCCGCCGGGCTTCACGGCGCGCAATCCGGAGGGCCGGGTCGTGCCGCAGGGCCGGTGGATCGGCTTCACCCGGCCGGACTGGCTCGATCCGCGCGGGCCGCTCTTCCCGCGGGTCGCCGCCGCCTTCTACCGGCACCAGGCGCGGCTCCTCGGCACCACCACCATGTACAAGATGGACCTCCTCCACGAGGGCGGGAACCCGGGTGACGTGCCGGTCGGCGAGGCCGCCGCCCGGGTGATGACGTCCCTGGACGACGCGCGGCCGGGCTCGACCTGGGTGCTGCTCGGCTGGCAGCGCAACCCGAAGGCCGAACTGCTCGCGGGCGTCGACACCTCGCGGCTGCTCGTGGTGGACGGGCTCTCCGACCGGTACGACAACCTGGACCGTGAGACCGCCTGGTCCGGGACGCCGTACGCCTTCGGCACCATCCCCAACTTCGGCGGGCACACCACGATCGGCGCCAACACCTCGGTGTGGACGGACCGGTTCGAGGCGTGGCGGAAGAAGCGGGACAGCGCGCTGCAGGGGATCGCCTTCCTCCCCGAGGCGACCTCCGCGAACCCGGTGACCTTCTCCCTCTTCACCGAACTGGCCTGGCGGGATGCCCCGATCGAGCACGCCGACTGGTTCGCCGCGTACGCGGCCCGCCGCTACGGCTCCCCCGACCCGCACGCCGCCAAGGCGTGGGAGTGGCTGCGGAAGGGCCCGTACGGCACCGCGTCGAACGGCTGGAGCGAGTCCCAGGACAGCCTCTTCACCGCCCGCCCCAGCCTCACCGTGCGGACCTCCGCCTCCTGGGGGCCGAAGTCGATGCGGTACGACGCGGCGACCGTCGAGCAGGCCCTGGCCGAACTGCTGCAGGTGGCCCCGGCGCTGCGGTCCACCGACGCGTACCGCTTCGACCTGGTGGACACGGCGCGGCAGGCGCTCACCAACCGCAGCCGGGTGCTGCTGCCGAAGATCAAGGCAGCGTACGAGGCGAAGGACCTGACCGCCTTCCGGGCCGGGGCGGCGGAGTGGCGGCGGTCCATGACGCTGCTCGACGAGGTCCTCGCCACGGACCGGCGGTTCCTGCTCGGGCCGTGGCTGGAGGGCGCCCGCTCGTGGGGCGGTTCGGACGCGGAGCGGGCGACGCTGGAGTTCGACGCCCGCTCGCTCGTCACGACCTGGGGGCACCGGGCGGGCAGCGAGGCCGGGCTGCACGACTACGCCAACCGCGAGTGGTCGGGACTCGTGTCCGGCTTCTACGCGCCCCGCTGGTCCACCTACCTGGACGCGCTGGAGACCTCGCTGGTCACCGGGCGGGCGCCCGCCGCGATCGACTGGTTCGCCTGGGAGAACGCCTGGAACCTGCGCCGGGACTCCTACCCGGTGACCCCGAAGGGCGACCCGGTGGCGCTGGCGACGCGGGTCCGCGACAGCCTGCGCTGAGCGGACCGTCAGACCGGCGGTTCGGCGCCCACCAGCCACATGGAGAAGAACTGGGCGCCGCCGCCGTAGGCGTGCCCGAGGGCCCGGCGGGCGCCGTCCACCTGGTGCTCGCCGGCCTCCCCCCGGACCTGGAGGGCGGCCTCCGCGAAGCGGATCATGCCGGAGGCGCCGATCGGGTTGGTGGAGAGGACGCCTCCGGAGGGGTTCACCGGCAGGTCCCCGTCGAGTTCGGTGACCCCCGCCTCGGTGAGCTTCCACCCCTCGCCCTCGGCGGCGAAGCCCAGGTTCTCCAGCCACATCGGCTCGTACCAGGAGAACGGCACGTACATCTCCACGGCGTCGATCTGCCGGCGCGGGTCGGTGATCCCGGCCTGCCGGTAGACGTCGGCGGCGCAGTCGCTCCCCGCCCGGGGCGAGACGAAGTCCTTGCCGGCGAAGAGCGTCGGCTCGCTGCGCATGGCTCCGCCGTGCACCCACGCGGCGGGGCGCGGCGCCCGGTCCGCGCCGGCCCGGTCGGTGAGGATCATCGCGCAGGCGCCGTCGGAGGAGGGGCAGGTCTCCGAGTAGCGGATCGGGTCCCACAGCATCGGGGACGCCTGCACCTTCTCCAGGGTGATGTCGTGCTCGTGGAGATGGGCGCAGGGGTTCTTGAGCGCGTTGCGGCGGTCCTTGTACGCGACGAGGGAGCCGATCGTGTCGGGGGCGCCGGTGCGCCGCATGTAGGCGCGGACGTGCGGCGCGAAGAAGCCGCCGGCGCCGGCGAGCAGCGGCTGCTGGAACGGGACCGGCAGGGACAGGCCCCACATGGCGTTCGACTCGGACTGCTTCTCGAACGCGAGGGTGAGGACGGTCCGGTGGACGCGGGCGGCGACCAGGTTGGCGGCGACGAGCGCGGTCGACCCGCCGACCGAGCCGGCGGTGTGCACCCGGAGCATGGGCTTGCCGACGGCGCCGAGGGCGTCGGCGAGGTAGAGCTCCGGCATCATGACGCCCTCGAAGAAGTCGGGCGCCTTGCCGATGACGACGGCGTCGATGTCCGCCCAGGTCAGCTCGGCGTCGGCGAGGGCGCGCAGGGCGGCCTCGCGGACCAGCCCGGCGAGGGAGACGTCCCGGCGGGCGGCCACGTGCTTGGTCTGGCCGATGCCGACGACGGCCACGGGTTCCTTAGCCACGGGGGTCTCCTTCCAGTACGGCGACCAGGTTCTGCTGGAGGCAGGGCCCGGAGGTGGCGTGGGCGAGCGCGCGGTCGGAGTCGCCCCGGTGGATGCCGGCGGCGGCCTCGCCGAGCCGGACGAGCCCCGCGGCCATGAGGGGGTTGGCGGCGAGCGCGCCGCCGGACGGGTTGATCCGGACGTCGTCGCCGAGGCCGAGCGCCTTGGCGAGCACGACCTCCTGGGAGGTGAAGGGGGCGTGCAGCTCGGCGGTGTCCACGGGCCGTTCGAAGGCGCCGGCCCGCTCGGCGGCGAGCCGGGTGGACGGCGAGTCGGTGAGGTCGCGGACGCCGAGGGAGTGGGCCTCGACGCGGTGGTCCATGCCGCGGATCCAGGCGGGCCGCGCGCACAGCTCGCGGGCGCGGTCGCCGGCGGCGAGGATCACGGCGGCGGCGCCGTCGCCGATCGGCGGGCAGTCCCCGGTGCGCAGCGGCGCCACGACGTGGTCGCCCTGCGGGCGGGCGCCGGTGACCTGGGCGTACGGGTTGGCGGCGGCGTCGGTGCGGCTGCGGGCGGCGATCGCCGCGAGGGCCGCCTCGTCGGTGTCTCCGGCGTCCATGAGGGCCCGGGCCTGGAGCGCGGCGAGGGCGACGGAGTCCGGCCAGAGCGGGGCGAGGTAGTACGGGTCGAGCTGGCGGGTGAGCACGTCGCGGACGGGGCCGGGCGAGGACTTGCCGTAGGAGTAGACGAGGGCGGTGTCTGCCTCGCCGGTGAGCAGCTTCACCCACGCCTCGTACAGCGCCCAGGCCCCGTCCATCTCGACGTGGGACTCGGAGATCGGCGGCCAGGCGCCGACGCCGTCGAGGGTCATGGTGAAGGAGAAGGGCCGCCCGGCGAGGTAGTCGGAGGAGCCGGAGCAGGTGAAGCCGATGTCGGAGGTCCGCAGGCCGGTTCGGCGCAGGACCTCGTGGAGGACGGGCATCACCATCTCGACCTCGGAGAGGTCGTCGGTGCGGCGACGGTGGTCGCTCTGGGCGAAGGCGACGATGGCCACGTCCCGGCCGGGGGCGCTCATAGCAGCTCCTTGTACGTGTCGTAGTCCGCGTCCGGTTCGCCGGTGGGGCGGTAGTGGTCGGGGTAGCGGCCGTCCTCGCTCCACACGGGCTCGACGCGCAGGCCCATCCGGACCTGGTCGTAGGGGATGCCGGCGATCCGGCCGTGGAGGGCGAGCCCGGCGCCGTCGAGGGCGATGTGGGCGTAGACGTAGGGGACCTCGATGTCGAGATTCGCCGTATGCGCGGCCTTGATGTTGACGATGCAGAAGGTGGTGACGGTGCCGCGCGGGCCCACCTCGACCTGGTCGGTGGTGGCGACGCCGCAGGTGGGGCAGGCGCCGCGGGGCGGGACGTACACCTTGGAGCAGGAGGGGCAGCGCTCGCCGACGGTGCGGCGCTCGGACAGCGCCTGGAGGTAGCGGGTCTGGGCGCGGCCCGGGCTGTAGGTGTAGTCGAGCCGGGCAGGGGTGGTGATGCCGGTGACGGGCCGGTCGAACGCGCCGGTGTGCGGGGCGGGTCCGGAGGGGGCCGCGTCCCCCTCGTCGGGCTCGAAGCAGGCGATGTCCGTGATGGCGCCGGTCCGTTCGGCGGCCCAGCGGATCCGGACGCGCATGCCCGTGCGCACGGCGTCCGGGCCGGGGGCGTCGAGGGCGTGCAGCAGGGCGGTGTCGGCGCCGTCGAGGCGGACCAGGACCCAGGCGAAGGGGCCGTCGAGCGGCTGGCCCGGGCGGGGTGCGGGGTTCCAGGCCCAGGTGGTGACGGTCCCGGTGGGCGCCACCTCGACCAGCTCGCGCAGCTCGGCGGCGGTCTCGGGGTCGTACTCCACCGGCGGGACGAGCACCCGGCCGTCCTCGGTCCGCACGCCGAGGACGGTGCGCTCGCGCAGTCCGGTGAGGAAGGCGGACTGGACGGGGCCGAGGGAGCGGGTGAAGGGAAACTCGACGACGAGCGGGGCGCGGAGGGTTTCGGGGGGTGGGGTGAGGGTCACGGGCGGGCCTTTCTTGGGGGGGCGGGGCGGTGGGACTGGGCGGGGGGACGGTGGGGCGGCGGGGCGAGAGCGGTGGGCGGGCTGTTTCAGCCCGCCCGGCGTTTGAGGGCACGGCCGAAGGCGGTACGGGGCCCGGCGACCAGCCCGCCGGGGTCCCCCGCGCCGCCAGGCGCCGGGCGAGTCCGAGGCGCGAGGTCCGGGGTCCGAAGTCCGAGGCCGGGGTGGAGCCCCGGTCGCGGGAAGGGGCGGGGTGGGGAGGCGTCACTCGCGGCGGTACACCGGCGGCCGCTTCTCCGCGAACGCCCTCGCCCCCTCCTTCGCGTCCGCCGTGTCGAAGATCGGCCACCCCCGCTTCAGCTCGGCGGCGAGCCCCTCCGTCTCGGTCAGCTCGGCCGTCTCGTACACGGACGCCTTGACCGCCTCGACCGCCAACGGCCCGCAGGCGTTGATGCGTTCGGCGAGGTCGAGGGCGGTGTCGAGGGCGGTGCCGTCGGGGACGACCCGCCCGATCAGCCCGATGCGGGCGGCTTCCTCCGCGGTGTACGGCCTGCCGGTGAGCAGCATTTCGAGGGCGTGGGTGCGCGGGATCTGGCGCGGCAGCCGGACGGTGGAGCCGCCGATCGGGAAGAGGCCGCGCCGGACCTCGAAGAGGCCGAACATGGCGGAGGATCCGGCGACCCGGATGTCGGTGCCCTGGAGGATCTCCGTGCCGCCGGCCACGCAGGCGCCCTCGACGGCGGCGATGACGGGCTTGCGGGGGCGGTGGTGGCGGAGCATCGCCTTCCAGTGCAGGTCGGGATCGGCCCTGAGCCGGTCGCGGTACGCGTCGCCTTCCATGCCCTTCCCGGCGAGCGCCTTGAGGTCCATGCCGGCGCAGAAGGCGCCGCCCGCCCCGGTGAGGACGATCGAGCGGACGGAGTCGTCGGCGTCGGCCTCGATCCAGCCGTCGTGGAGGCCGACGAGCATCGGCAGCGACAGGGCGTTCTTCGCCTCGGGGCGGTCGAGGGTGAGGACGAGCGTGGCGCCTTCGCGCCGCACGGTGAGGTGTTCGGTGCCGGCCATGGGCATCTCCCGTCTCCAGTTCTGGAACAGGTTGCAGGAGTGGCGTGGGCAGTTCAATAGTTTTCTGACACTCAGTCAGATTCTTTGACGCACCCCCTTCCCACCTGTGCCCGTCGGTGCTCTGATGACCGCCCGAGTCCGAACGCGCCGGGGTCAGGAGGAACGGTGGAGTACAACCTTGCCGACCTGTTCGAATCGGTCGTGGACGTGGTGCCGGAGCGCGAGGCGCTGGTCTACGTCGACCACCCGGGGACGGGTGCCGAGCGCCGGCTCACCTACGCCGAACTCGACGAGGCGGCCAACCGGCTGGCCCACCACCTGCTCGACGCGGGCGTCCGCCCCGGCGAACACCTGGGCCTCCACCTCTACAACGGCGTCGAGTACCTCCAGACCGTCCTCGCCTGCCTCAAGGCCCGGATCGTGCCGGTGAACGTCAACTACCGGTACGTCGAGGAAGAGTTGGTCTACCTCTACCGGGACGCCGACCTCACGGCGCTGGTGTACGACGCCGAGTTCACGGACCGGGTGGCGGCGGCCCTGCCGCGGGCCGGGAGGCTGCGGCACCTCGTGCGGGTGGGGACCCCGCCCGAGGGGGCCGCCGCGCTCGACTGCGTACCCCTCGAAGAGGCGGAGGCGGCGGCGGATCCCGGGCGCGGCTTCCCGCCCCGCTCCGGCGACGACCTCTTCATCATCTACACCGGTGGCACCACGGGCATGCCCAAGGGCGTCCTGTGGCGCCAGGAGGACCTCTTCTTCGCCGGTCTCTTCGGCGGCGACCCCTCCGGCGAGCCGGTCAAGCGGCCCGAGGAGCTGGCCGAGCGGGTCGCCGCGGGGGGCGCCGGCCTCACCTTCTTCCCCGCGCCGCCGCTCATGCACGGCACCTCCACCCTCACCACGTTCATCGCCTTCCACTACGGCCAGCGGGTGGTCCTGCACCGCAAGTACGTGCCCGAGGAGGTGCTGCGGACGCTGGAGAAGGAGAAGGTGTCCAGCATCTCCCTGGTCGGCGACGCGATGCTGCGCCCGCTGATCGACGCGCTCGCCGGGCCGATGCGCGGCACCGACCTGTCCGCGCTGTTCAGCCTCTCCTCGTCGGGCGCGATCATGTCGGAGACGGTACGGGCGCAGCTGCGCGAGCTGATGCCGAACGTCGTCCTGCTCAACAACTTCGGCTCCACGGAGTCCGGTTCGAACGGCCGGGCGACCGACGACTCGGGTCCCGAGCGGGGCTTCCGGCTGCACGTCAACGAGCGGACCCAGGTCGTCGACCCGGCCACCCGGGAGCCGGTCGAGGTGGGCGGGATCGGCCGCCTCGCCCAGCGCGGGCACGTGCCGCTCGGCTACTACAACGACCCGGCGAAGACGGCGGAGACCTTCTTCGAGCGGGACGGCGTGCGGTGGGTCCTCCTCGGCGACATGGCCACGGTCGACGCGGACGGGGTGGTGACCGTCCTCGGCCGCGGCTCCCAGTGCATCAACACGGGCGGCGAGAAGGTCTACCCGGAGGAGGTCGAGCAGGCCCTCAAGTCGCACCCCGACGTGTACGACGCGCTGGTGGCGGGCGTCCCGGACGCGAAGTGGGGCAACCACGTGGCCGCCGTCGTCCAGCAGCGCGAGGGCTCGGCCCCCCTGGACCTGGCCGCCGTCCAGGCCCACTGCCGCCGCCACCTCGCCGGCTACAAGGTCCCCCGCCAGCTCGTCCTCACCCCCCGCATCCAGCGCTCCCCGAGCGGCAAGGCGGACTACCGCTGGGCGAAGACGGTGGCGACGGAGGCGGACGCGGAGGGGCGGGGGTAGCGGCCCCCGGCCTCGCTACAGGCCGAACTCCCGGAGCGCGGCGAGGAACGCGGCGGGGCGGGCCTCGTGGATGAGGTGGCCCGCCTCGACGGTGACCAGTCGGGCACCGGGGATTGCGTCGGCGAGGCCGGCGAGCTGCTCCTGGGGGATGTGGCTGGTGGGGCCGCCGGCCAGGATCAGGGTGGGGGCCGTGATCGCGGGCAGCCGGGTGCGCCAGGCCGGATCGGGGGCGTTCAGCTCCGCGTCGGTGGTGGGGACGATCTCCCAGTCGAAGGCCAGGGGGCCCTCGGGGCGCCCGGCCACCGGGCGCGGCGGGTCGAGGGGGACGAACGCGGGCGGTTCCTCCAGCACGAGACGACCGACGAGGCCCGGTTCGTCCTGGGCGAGGAGGCAGGCGGCGCCGGCCCCCATCGAGTGGGTGACGACGGTGGCGCCGGTCAGGCCGAGGGCCTTGAGGAAGCCGCCGAGTTCGTCGCGGAAGTCCGCGAAGCCGTAGCCGCCGGGCCGGTCGCTGAGCCCGTGGCCGCGCAGGTCCACGGCGTACACCCGGTGGTCGGCCGCCAGCTCGTCGACGATCCCCGCCCAGGTGAGGGAGGACTCGCCGCGCCCGTGGACGAGCACGACGGGCGGGGCGTCCTCGGCTCCCGCGACCCGGTGGGCGAGCCGTACGCCGTCGACGGTGACCGTGCGGACGGCCGGGTCGAGGAAGGCGGCGACGGGGCGGACGAACGCGTCCGGGTCGTCCATCCACGGGTAGTGTCCGGCGCCCGGCTGCACGACCAGCTCCGCGTCCGGGAAGAGCGCCGCCGCCTCGGCCGCCCGGGCGGGCGTGGGGCCCGCGTCGAGCTCGCCGGCCAGCACCAGCACCGGCGCGGTGAGCGCGGCGAGGGCGCGGCGGGTGGACTCCGGGTCGTAGGCGCCGTCGCCGTGGTAGGCGACGGCCGCCTCCCAGCGGGTGCGCCCGGCGCCCGGCCCCCCGGGCGCGCGGGCGGCCGGGGCCCCCCGGCCGGACGGGGAGGGGGCGGCGGTGTCGTGCACGCGCGGCAGCGGGG
>NZ_JBHYKM010000043.1:57667-61123 GCF_042741435.1 Streptomyces sp. NPDC058955
GGGGGCGGGGGGGGGGGGGCGGGGGCGGGGGCCCGGGGCCGGGGGGGGCGCGCCCCCCCCCCCCCCCGGGGGGCCCGCGGGCCCCCCTCCGCCGCGTGCGCGCGGGCGGCGGCGTCCCAGCGGCCGTACGTGAAGGGGGCGGCGATGTCGTGCACGCGCGGCAGCGGGGTGCCGGGGCCGATGCCGTCGAGCGCGGCCCTGGCCTCCGGGTACCAGTCCCGGTCGGCGAAGACCTCGACCGCCCGGTCCCAGTCCTCGTCCGTGGCGGCGAGGCCGAGGGCGCGGGAGAGGGAGGCGACGAGGACGAGGGAGCGGATCCGCTCGGGGTGCGCGGCGGCGTGGAGGACGGCGAGGTTGCCGCCCGCCGAGTGGCCGAGGAGGTCGATCCGCTCCAGGCCGAGGTGGGCGCGGAGCGCCTCGACGTCGGCGACCTGCCGGTCGCAGCGGTAGGTGCCGGGATCGGAGGGGACGGCGCTCGCGCCCGTGCCCCGGGCGTCGAGCAGGATCAGCGTGCGGTGCGCGGCGAGTCCGCCGAGGTCACCGAGGTAGACCGCGTCCCGCATCGGGCCGCCCGCCAGACAGACCAGGGGCTCGCCCTCCCCGTGGACCCGGTAGGAGAGCGCGGTCCCGTCATACGTCGTGAACGTCGGCATGATCATGATCTTCCGGGGTGCCGGGCCGTCCCGCAATCGGATTCGGCCGCGTCCGGGACCCGTGCCGGCGGCGCGATACGGTGGGTGGATCGTCCCCGAGCTGCGAAGGAACCGTTCCACCGTGCCCGACACCCGGGAAACCGCGCTGCGCGGCGACTGCGCGCAGTGCTTCGGTCTGTGCTGTGTGGCCCTGCCGTTCGCCAAGTCGGCCGACTTCGCCGTGAACAAGGCGGCCGGAGACCCCTGCCGCAACCTCCAGGACGACTTCCGGTGCGGGATCCACGCGCGGCTGCGGCCCAGCGGGTTCCAGGGGTGCACGGTGTACGACTGCTTCGGCGCCGGGCAGCGGGTGTCGCAGGTGACCTTCGGCGGGGTGTCCTGGCGGGAGGCGCCGGAGACCGCCCGGCAGATGTACGAGGTGTTTCCGGTGGTGCGGCAGCTCCACGAGCTGCTGCGGTATCTCACCGAGGCGCTGGAGCGGCCCGCCGCGCGCCGGGTCCACGGTGAGCTGCGCGCGGCCCTGGCGCGGGTCGAGGAGCTGGCCGCGCTGCCGGCCGCCGAGCTGGAGGGGCTGGATGTCGGGCCGGTGCGGGCCGAGGTCAACCCGCTGCTGCTGCGGACCAGCGAGCTCGTCCGGGCCACGGCCGGCGGCACGCCGCGCAGCCGGCGGGGCGCGGACCTCATCGGGAAGCGGCTGCGCGGGGCGAAACTGAGGGGCACGGATCTGCGCGGCGCCCTGCTGATCGCCGCCGACCTGACCGGCGCGGACCTCACCCTCGCGGACCTGATCGGCGCCGACCTGCGCGACGCGGACCTGTCCGGGGCCACGCTGACGGGCGCCCTGTTCCTCACCCAGCCGCAGCTGAACTCGGCGCGCGGCGACGCGCGGACCGTGCTGCCCGAGGGCTTCGAGCGCCCCGCGCACTGGGCGGCCTGATCGAGGAGTGCTGTCGGAGCGCGACGCGGGACGGCGCTCCTGCTTCGCGGAGCACACAGGCGGAGGACAACCGAGGGGAAGGGGTGGACGCCGGGCTCCTCGCCGGGAATGTTAGCGCTAACACTCTCCATGGGGCAAGCATCCCCACGGCGGTCGGCGAGCGGACCTGAGCGGCCAACAGCACGTCGTAGCACGGCTGTTGACGGAAGCGGTGGGGCGGCACGAGGATCGGTGGCGTCGTCTCCGCGGTGGCGCCGGAACCTCCTCACGTCCTCGGCCATCCCGACGGAGAGGTCCCATGTCCCGATCCCGCTCGCTCGCGTCCCGGCTGCTCGGCATCATCACCGTGCTCGGCCTCGCGCTCGGCCTGAACCTTCAGGCGGCCCCACCGGCCGCCGCCGCGTCACTGGTCCAGATCACGAACTTCGGCACCAACCCGACCGGTCTGCTGATGCACCTGTACGTGCCGGACAACGTCAGGTCCCGGCCGCCGATCCTGCTCGCACTGCACGGCTGCCAGGGGACGGGCCCCTACCTGCACGCGAGCACCGACTTCGCCGCCGAGGCGGACAAGCACGGGTTCCTCGTCGTCTACCCCTCGACGAACCCGAGCAAGAGCTGCTGGGACGTCTCCTCGGACCAGGCGCTGACCCGCAACGGCGGCAGCGACCCGGTCGGGCTCATGTCGATGATCACCTACGTGCAGCAGCGCTACGGCGGCAGTCCCGACGCCGTGTACGTGACCGGCCAGTCCTCGGGCGCCATGATGACGAACGTGATGCTCGCCGACTACCCCGACGTCTTCAAGGCGGGCGCGGCGTTCATGGGAGTGCCCTACCACTGCTTCGCCACGGGCACGGTCCGCGGCTGGAACTCGGCCTGCGCCCAGGGCCAGGTGTCCAGGACGCCGCAGCAGTGGGGCGGCCTGGTGCGGAACACCGGATACCCCGGCTACACCGGCCCGCGGCCGCGCGTGCAGCTGTGGCACGGCACCGCCGACACCATCCTGAGCCACAACAACCTCGGCGAAGAGATCAAGCAGTGGACAGACGTCCTCGGCGTGAGCCCGACGCCGTCGGCCACCGACACCCCCGCGAGCGGCTGGACCCGGACCCGGTACGACGACAGCGCCGGCACCACCCAGGTCGAGGCGTACAGCCTCGCCGGGACGGGGCACCAACTGCCGGTCCAGGGCACGAGGATGGCCGCCGACGCGATCCACTTCATGGGACTGGACGCGGGCTCCTCCGGCGGTACGAGGGGAGCGCTGCGCGCGGTGGCCGCAGGCAAGTGCCTGACCGACACCAGCACGACGCCGGGCACGCAGCAGCAGATCCGCACCTGCGACGGCGGCGCGAACCAGACCTGGACGCGCACGGCGGCGAACCAGTTGACCGTGACCGTCGGCGGCGGCACGCTCTGCCTGGACGCCAGCGCCAAGGGGACCACCAACGGCACCAAGGTGATCGTCTGGTCCTGCAACGGCCAGCCCAACCAGCAGTGGAACTTCCACCCCGACGGCACCGTCACCGGAGTGCAGTCGGGCCTCTGCCTGGACGTCGCCGGCCTGGGAACCACCGACGGCACGCCCGTCCAGCTGTGGTCCTGCAGCGGCGGCACGAACCAGCGGTGGACGATGGGGTGACACGGCCGCCGGCCCGCGGCGGCGCTCCGGGGTGCGGCGCTCCCGCGGGCCGGCAGGATGAGGGTCTCGTCCCCGGCGCACGTCGAAACCGACGCCCTCACGACTCGGCCCGGGCGCCGCGCCGGTCCTAGAGCGTGTCTCTTTGATCGGCTGGTCGGTTGATCGGATGTGTCCGTCCGGTTAGTAATCACTGATGCGATGTGGGACCGGATCGAGCCGTT
>NZ_JBHYKM010000044.1:0-20435 GCF_042741435.1 Streptomyces sp. NPDC058955
CCGCCGGCCGCGCGCGCGCGCGCGGGGGGGCGGGGGGGGGGGGGGGGGCGGGCCGGGGGGGGGGGGGGGGGGGGCGGCGCCGGCCCCCCCCCCCGCGCCGGCGTCCGTCGCGGCGGGCGCCTCGCCGCGGTCGACCGCTCGGGTCACGACCGCCTCGCAGCGGCGGAACCGCTCCGTGTAGAAGGAGTGCAGGGCGTCGGCGGCGCGTGGCGACTGGAACGCCGCGCCGACGAAGGCGGTGGGCGCCGCCGCTCCGGCCGGGTCCTCGAAGCCCTCGACGACCTCCCGGGCGAGGGCGCGCAGGTCACCGGCGAGGCCGCCGGTGTCGGGCGGGGTCCAGTCGTCCTCGCCCGCGAGGTCGAGGGCGTCGGCCACCATGCCCTCCACCCCGCCCCAGCGGCGGTAGAGCGTCGTCTTGTGCACCCCTGAGTGCTCCGCCACGTACTCCACCGTCAGGGCGGGGTATCCGTGTTCGGCCAGCCCGGTGAGGACGGCGTCGCGGACGGCGGCCCGGGTGCGGGCGGTGCGGCCGCCGGGGCGCCGGCTGCCGGGTGCGGGTGCGTCCGGGTCCTCGATCACATCATTCAATTGCTACTCCTGTTGCGTTAGTGGCCCCGAGTCTGCCACACTCGACATTAATGCAACACGGGTTGTGTTTGTCGTCGCTCCAGGAGGTGCCGTGCCCGCACAGATCTCGCTCCACGACGTGACCGTCTCCCGCGGGGAGCGGATACTCCTCGACCGCGTCTCGCTCTCCGTCCGCCCCGGTGAGCGGATCGGGATCGTGGGGGAGAACGGCGCGGGCAAGTCGACCCTGCTCCATCTGCTGGCCGGCACGGACACGCCGGACGAGGGGCGGATCGTCGTCCAGGCCGACGGCGGGCTGCGGCTGCTCCGTCAGACCCCCGAACTGCCGCCCGACTCCACGGTGGCCGACGCCGTCGACTCGGCCCTGGCCGACTTCCGCGCCATGGAGACGCGGCTGCGCACCCTGGAGGCCCGCCTGGACGGCGGGCACGCCGACGACCTCGCCGCGTACGGGGAACTGCTCACCGCGTACGAGCTCCGCGGGGGATACGAGGCCGACGCCCGCGTCGACAAGGCGTTCCACGCCCTCGGGATCGCCCACATCTCCCGTGACCGACGACTCGGCAGCCTCTCCGGCGGGGAACAGGCCCGGCTCGGCATCGCCTGCGCCGTCGCGGCCGCCCCCGAGACGCTTCTGCTCGACGAACCCACCAACCACCTCGACGCGGTCGCGCTCGACTGGCTGGAGGAGGCCCTCCGCGGCCACCGGGGCACCGTCGTCGCCGTCTCCCACGACCGCGTCTTCCTGGAGCGCGTCACCACCGCGCTCGTCGAGGTCGACACCGACCGTCGGGCCCTCGTCCGCCACGGTGAGGGATACGCGGGATTCCGCGCCGCGCGGGAAGCCGAGCGGCGACGGCGACGCCAGGAGTTCGAGGAGTGGCACGCCGAGACCGAGCGCCTGGAGGCGTACGCGGAGGGCGCGGCCCACGCGGTGGCCGTGGGCCGCGGCATGAAGGACAACAACAAGATGGCCTACGACCGGGCCGCCGGCCGGGTCCAGGCGTCCGTCTCCGGTCGCGTCCGCAACGCCCGGGAGAGGCTGCGACGGCTCAGGGAGGAACCGGTGCCGGAACCGGCCCCGCCCCTCGCCTTCACCGCCCGCCCCGAGGCCGGAGCGGTGCGGGGCGAGCTGCTCGCCCTGGAGGGGATCCGGGTCGGGGACCGCCTCGCCGTCGACGCCCTCACCCTCGCGGCGGGCGAACGACTCCTGATCCACGGAGGCAACGGCGCGGGCAAGTCCACCCTGCTGCGCGTCATGGCCGGCGAGCTCGTACCCGACCGGGGCGAGGTGCGGCGCCGCGGCAGGATCGGCTTCCTGACCCAGGAGGTCACCGTCCGTCGACCGGCCGAGCCGCTCCTCGCGGCCTTCGGGCGGGGGCTCGGGCTCGACGAGGACGGCCTGGCCGAACGGATCCTGTCGTACGGGCTGTTCCGGCCCGCCGATCTCACGGTCCCCGTCGGCGCCCTCTCGGCGGGACAGCTGCGCAGGCTCGCGCTCGCGCGGCTGCTCGCCCGCCCCGCCGATCTGCTGCTCCTCGACGAGCCCGCCAACCATCTCGCCCTCGGCCTGGTCGAGGAGCTGGAGCAGGCCCTGGCGGAGTGGCCCGGCGCCCTCGTGGTGGTCTCGCACGACCGCGCGGCGCGGCGGGCGTTCACCGGACGGATACGCCGGATGGACTCCGGTCGCCTCCTCGACTGAGCCGAACGGGGTGGCTCCCTCTAGGGTCGGAGCATGGCACGACCGCGGCGCATCGTTCTCGTACGGCACGGAGAGTCCGAAGGCAATGTCGACGACACCGTCTACGAACGGGAGCCGGACCATGCCCTCCGGCTCACCGAGACCGGGCGACGGCAGGCGGAGGCGACGGGGGAGCGGCTCAGGGAGCTCTTCGGCGACGAGGCGGTCAGCGTGTACGTGTCGCCCTACCGCCGCACCCACGAGACCCTGCACGCCTTCCGGCTGCCTCCCGGACAGGTGAGGGTCCGGGAGGAGCCGCGGCTGCGGGAGCAGGACTGGGGCAACTGGCAGGACCGGGAGGACGTACGGCTCCAGAAGGTCTACCGGGACGCGTACGGGCACTTCTTCTACCGTTTCGCCCAGGGGGAGTCGGGAGCCGACGTCTACGACCGGGTCGGGGCCTTCCTGGAGAGCCTCTACCGCAGCTTCGAAGCCCCCGACCACCCGCCGAACGTCCTGCTGGTCACCCATGGTCTGACCATGCGGCTCTTCTGCATGAGGTGGTTCCACTGGAGCGTGGCGGAGTTCGAATCACTGTCGAATCCGGGCAACGCGGAGACCCGGGTGCTGCTGCTCGGGGAGGACGGACGCTATCGGCTGGACCGCCCGTTCGAACGCTGGTGTACCCCGGAACCGTACGGCCCCACCGGATAGAGTGGCGCACCGATGATCGCTGACTCCTCATTCGACCGGCGCTTCGACCGCGCCCTCGCCAGTCTGCGCGGACTGGCCGTGGGGGACGCCCTGGGTTCCCAGTTCTTCGTCCCCGCGCACTACCCCCTCCTGAAGCGGCGCGAACTGCCGCCCGGCTCCTGGCAGTGGACCGACGACACGGAGATGGCCTGCTCCGTCCTCGCCGTCCTCGCCCGACACGACCGCATCGACCAGGACGCCCTGGCCGCCTCCTTCGCCGAACACCACGACTTCGACCGGGGCTACGGCCCCGCCGTCAACCGGATGCTCCGACTGATCCGGGAGGGCGGCGACTGGCGCGAACTGGCCGCCGCGCTCTTCAACGGACAGGGCTCGTGGGGCAACGGCGCCGCGATGCGCATCGCCCCGCTCGGCGCCTGGTACGCCGACGACCCCGAGCAGGCCACCCACCAGGCCGAGATCTCCGCCTACCCCACCCACCAGCACCGCGAGGCCGTCGTCGGCGCCATGGCCGTCGCCGCGGCGGCCGCCCTCGCGGCCGCGCCCGCGGGTCCGCCCACCCCCGAGGCGCTGCTCGACGGAGTCATCGCCCTGGTCCCGCGCAGCGCGGTCGGCGCCGGGCTGCGCAGGGCCCGCGACATGCTGGACTACGGCGACGCCGGGACCGTGGCGGCGGTGCTCGGCAGCGGCCGGCGGACCAGCGCCCACGACACGGTGCCGTTCGCCCTCTGGTCGGCGGCCCGCGGCCTGGGCGACTTCGAGGCGACGTTCTGGACGACGGCGCAGGTCGGCGGGGACGTCGACACCACCTGCGCCATCGCCGGCGGCGTGGTGGCCTCCTCGGCCGCGGGCGCGCCCCCGGCGGGCTGGCTGGACCGGACCGAGGCGCTGCCCGCCTGGGTGCCGCAGGGCACGGCCCGGAGCTGAGCGCGACGGATGCCCGGGCCCCACGGGGTCCGGGCATCCGCCCCGGTCGTCGATCCGGCCGTCAGGCGACGGGGCCCGTGGCCTCGGCCTTGCCGCTGAGCGCCGCCAGGTCGCTCCGGCGGACCCGGATCACCAGGACCGCGGTGAGCAGCGCGACCGCGACCATCGCCACGCCCGCGGTGAAGGCGGTCGCGATGCCGGAGGTCAGCACCTCGTGGCTCCACGGCGCCGGGAGCTCCTTCGTGCGCAGGAACTCGGCCTGCTGCTCCGGTGTCGCGGTGGCGAGGAAGTCCGCCACCTGCTTCTCGCCCTCGGTACGGCTCGCCGTGCCGAAGACCGTCACCAGGATGGACAGCCCCAGCGAGCCGCCCACCTGCTGTGTCGCGTTGAGCAGCCCCGACGCGGCGCCGGCCTCGTGCTGGGCGACCCCCGAGACGGCCGTCAGCGTCAGGGTGACGAAGTTGAGGCCCATGCCGAAGCCGAAGAGGACCATCGGGCCGAGGACCCCGCCGACGTAGCTGCTGTCCGCGTCGATGAAGGTCAGCCAGAACAGGCCGAGGCCGGTGATCGTGGAACCGGCCACCATGAACGGCTTCGGGCCGGCGGTGGGCAGGAACCGCTGCGACAGCCCGGCGCCCGTCACGATGGCCACCGTGATCGGCAGGAACGCGAGACCGGACGCGATCGGGGAGTACCCCAGCACGTCCTGCACCCACAGGACGATGAAGAAGAACATGCCGAACATGGCGGCCGCGAGGCTCAGCATGATCACGTACGTGCCGGAGCGGTTCCGGTCGGCGAACATCCGCAGCGGCGTGATCGGTTCCTTCGCGCGCGACTCGACGAGGGCGAAGGCGACGAGCAGCAGTACCGCGGCGACGAACGAGCCGATCGTCAGCGAGTCCTTCCAGCCCTTTTCCGAGGCGCGGATGAAGCCGTAGACCAGGGCGGCCATGCCCAGCGTCGACGTCGCCGCCCCCGCGAGGTCGAACCGGCCGGGGTGGCGTTCCGACTCGTTGATGTACCGGGGGGTGAGGAACGCGATCAGAAGGCCGATGGGCACGTTGACGAAGAGCACCCAGCGCCAGTCCAGCCACTCGGTGAGCATCCCGCCGGCGAGCAGGCCGATCGCGCCGCCACCGGCCGAGACGGCGGCGAAGACGCCGAACGCCCGGTTGCGTTCCGGCCCTTCGGGGAACGTGGTGGTGATCAGGGCGAGCGAGGTCGGCGAGGCGATCGCGCCGCCCACGCCCTGCAGCGCCCGCGCGGCGAGCAGCTGCCAGGGTTCCTGTGCGAAGCCGCCGAGCAGCGAGGCGAAGGTGAAGATCAGGATGCCGGCCATGAAGACCCGGCGGCGGCCGAGGATGTCGCCGGCCCGGCCGCCGAGGAGCAGCAGACCGCCGAAGGTCAGCGTGTAGGCGCTGAGCACCCACGACAGGTCGGTGGTGGAGAAGGAGAGCGCGTCCTGGATGTGCGGGAGCGCGATGTTCACGATCGTGGCGTCGAGGACGACCATCAGCTGGCAGGCGGCGATGACCGTCAGTGCGATTCCCGGCCGGCCCCCGGAGCCGCCCAGGCCCTTTTCGGCCTGTGTGTCGACCGGAGTTGTTGTCACTATGGACCCCCCACGGAAGAATTAGTGAACGTGACCGTTCACTGCTCTTCACGGTAGTGAGTCCCCCTCAGTGAACGCAACCGTTCACTGAGCGCTGCCGGTGAATCGCCTCGGCCCCAACGGAGAGACCCTGATGATGACTTCACGCTCCACGGCCGCCGCCCGGCCGGGCGGAGCGGTGCCGCGCAGACGCGGACCGGTACTCGAACGCGCCATCCTCGAGGCAGCGCTCGACCAGCTGAGCAGCGTCGGATGGAACAGCCTGACCATGGAGGGTGTCGCGCTCCGTGCGCAGACGGGTAAAGCCGCGGTGTACCGGCGCTGGCCGTCCAAGGAAGACCTGGTCGCCGACGCCCTCCAGGCCGGACTGCCCCGGTTCGACGAGGCCCCCGACCTCGGCAGCGTCCGCGACGAGCTGTACGAGCTCTGCCGCCGCGTCCGCGACGTGATGACCTCACGCTCCGGCCTGGCCCTGCGCACCGTGCTTCACGAGTGCGACGAGGAAGCCGCCGTACGCTTCCGCGCCCTGATCGAGACGGGTGTCGTCGGCCCCTCGAAACAGCTCTTCGCGCACGCCCTGGAGCGCGGGATCAAGCGGGGAGAAGTGCGCTCCGACGCCATCGACGATCTTGTCCTCGATGTCATCCCGGCGCTGATGATGTACCGCTCCAAGGTGTGCGGCAGCGAATGGACCGACACCGAGATGGCCGATGTCATCGACCGGATCATGGTCCCGCTGGTGCGCTCGGCGCCGGCCTGACCGGGCCCGCGGGACGGAGGTGGAGCGCCTGACGGGAATCCGGGTACCGCACGCGGTACCCGGCGGCGTAACCTGTCAGGCGCCATGCCGTACGAACCCCCTACTCACACCGTCGAGCGGTCGATCCGAGCCACCACGGGCGCCAGGATCGTCGCCGGGGTCGACGAGGTCGGACGCGGGGCGTGGGCCGGGCCCGTCACCGTGTGCGCGGCCGTCACCGGTCTGCGCCGTCCCCCCGAGGGACTGACCGACTCCAAGCTGATCGCCCCGAAGCGGCGCGCCGAGCTCGCCGCACAGCTGGAGCGCTGGGTCACCGCCTACGCGCTCGGCGAGGCGTCCCCGCAGGAGATAGACGAACTCGGGATGACCGCGGCCCTGCGCCTCGCGGCCGTCCGGGCCCTCGACGGCCTCCCGGTCCGGCCGGACGCGGTCATCCTCGACGGCAAGCACGACTACCTCGGCAGCCCCTGGCAGGTGCGCACGGTGATCAAGGGCGACCAGTCCTGCATCGCCGTCGCCGCCGCCTCCGTGATCGCCAAGGTGCGGCGGGACGCCATGATGGCCCGGCTGGAGACCGGCCCCGACTGCGCGGGCTACGGCTTCGCGGCCAACGCGGGCTACCCTTCGCCCGTCCACAAGGCCGCGCTCGAGGAGCTGGGTCCCACCCCGTACCACCGGCTCTCCTGGTCCTACCTGGACGCCATGCCCCGATGGCGCCACCTCAAGAAGGTCCGTCTCTCCGCGGAGGCGGCCGCTCTGGAGAGCGGGGGCCAACTCGGCTTCGACTTCTGATCTTCCGGCCGCGGGACCTCACCGACGAGGCCCCGCCGGACCGGGGGCGCACGTGTGTGCCCACCCGACGGTGCCGTCCGAAACGGCATTTGATAGACATCCACCCATGCCTCTCCCTCCCGAGGAGCCTCAGATTCACGAGAGCGCCCAGGGTCCTAGCGCCACCGCGGCCGCCGGCCGCCCCGCGCCGACCCCACGTCCCGTCCCCGGCCCGCGTTCGGCGGCCTCCCCGCGTCCCGGTCGGCCGGGCCCCGGTCCGGCCCGCCCCACCCCGCCGGCCCCGCGGCCCGTCCCGGGTCCGCCCGCGGCCGAGAACCGTGCGGAGAATCGTTCCGCCGACGGCGGTCCGCAGCTCCAGCTCATCCCGGCCCCCTCAGACGGCGCCCTCGAAGCCGCCGAGGAGGCCCTCGACCTGCTCCTGGACAGCGGCCGGTCACCCGGCGACGTCCTGGTGCTCACCACCGGTGACCGCCACCCGTGGGCCGCGCACGAGCTGTCCTTCGGCGAGGACGCCTACTGGGCCCAGCAGGACTCCGCCGAGGACGTGTTCTTCGCGGACGCCGCCGCCGTGGACCGGGTCGCCACCCGTCCCGTGGTGATCGTCGCCGTCAACGGCGGTGACGACGAGGCGGTCGCCCGTGCCCTTCCGGTCGCCCGGTCGCGAGCGGCAGCCCTGCTCGTGGTCTGCGGTGACCCGCAGCGCGTCACCGAGGTGCTGGGCGCCGGAGTCTGACCGGTCGCGTCTCCGCCGGACCGGCAGCGGCCCGGCGGAGCGGCGGACGGTTCAGCGCGCCGCGGCCCTGCGCAGCGGCTCGGCCGCACCGCCCGCCGTCCTCGGCGTGAGGTGGCCGAGCTCGTCGTTCGGCTCGCCGAGCGCGAGCGGAGCGGAGTCCGAGCTCGGCCGGCGGCCGCCCCGGCCCTCGCCGAAGACCTGCCAGCCGGCCTTGGTCAGCGTGATGTACGCGCCGCAGCGCAGTCCGTGGAGCGTGCAGGCGTCACGGAGCCCCCACATCCAGGCCCCGTCCTCCTCCGTCCAGCGCTCGTCGCCGTCCCGGCAGTAGACGAGCACCGCGGTCCGCACCGGGGTGCGGCGCCGGAGGTCGTGCGGCACCACGCGCCGCAGATGGGCGAGGAGGGAGTTCCGGAACTCCCACCCGTCGGCGGGGCCGGGGCGGCGGACGAACGAGGCGCTGGCGGTGAGCCGCTCCTCGTGGTCGAGCACCGCCACGACCGCGGTCGTGGGCAGGGGGCGATGGCGGGAGTGCAGTCCGCTCACGACCTCACGCGGACTGCGCAGCAAGGGAATTCCGGCCGCGGCCCAGTCGGCCGGCTCCAGCATCCGGGCGAGACGGCTCGCAGAGGCGGAGCTCGAGCCGAGCGAGGTGGTGGACGGAGCGAATCCGAGGGTCACGGTCCTCCCTTCGGATACGCGCCCGCGAGGCGGGCAAGGTCGGGTGAGGGCGCAGCACGGCACAGTCCTTCCGGGCCGCTTCGAGCCGTGTGGGGCGGTTCCCCAATTCTGGCGTGGCCCGAGCGGGGGCGGCAACGAGCAATTGAGGCGGCTGACGGTAATGAACCGTTATGCCACTGATATCCCTGCCCAGTTACCCAGTATTCACTCGCCGTTTCCCGACCCTTCTCAACCCTGGACGGCGAGCACCAGTGGAAAGACTCCTTCCGCTCCGGAACGCAGCAGCAGCCGGGCGGCCACGGCCAGGGTCCAGCCGGTGTCGGACAGGTCGTCCACCAGGAGCACGGGACCGCCCGCCGCGGCCACCCGCTCCGCGACTCCCGGCGGCACTTCCAGGGCCCGGTGCAGTCCGATCACACGCTGGGCGCTGTTGGTCTGGGACAGATGCGCGTCCTCCGCCTCGGGCACGTACTCCACCGCCCCGAGGAGGGGCATCCGCCCGATCTCGGCGATCCGGGCGCCCAGCGAGCCGACCAGGGCCGGCCGCCGCCGCGAGGCCACCGTGACCACGCCGGCCGGCCGCGACGGGGCGTCGGAGCCGCCGGACGCCCAACCGCCGGGCCCCTTCGCCCAGTCGGCGAGCACCTGGACCACGGCCTGCACCACATCGTCCGGCACCGGACCGTCCGGCGTCGACTCGGCCAGCAGCGGCCGGAGCCGGTTGCCCCAGCCGATGTCCGACAGGCGCCCGAGGGCACGCCCGGCGAACGCCTGCTCGCCCGCCGGGATACGGCCCTTCAGATCGACCCCAGCGGCGGCCAGCCCCGTCGGCCACATCCGGCGCGGCTCCACCTCCACGCCAGGACGGCCCAGTTCGCCCCGCGCCGCGTCCAGTGCCGAGTCCGTCACCTTCGGATCGAACCGCGGGCCCGCGCAGTTGTCGCAGCGGCCGCAGGGCGCGGCCGCCTCGTCGTCCAGCCGCCGCCGCAGGAACTCCATGCGGCAGCCGGTCGTGGTGGCGTACTCGCGCATCGCCTGCTGCTCGGCGGAACGCTGCCGGGCCACCCACGCGTACCGTTCGGTGTCGTACACCCACGGCTGTCCGGTGCTCTCCCAGCCGCCCTTGACCCGCCGCACGGCGCCGTCCACGTCGAGGACCTTGAGCATCGTCTCCAGCCGGGTCCGGCGCAGCTCGACCAGCGGCTCCAGGGCGGGCAGCGACATCGGCCGGTCCGCGCCGGCGAGCACGTCGAGGGTCCGGCGCACCAGCTCCTCCGGCGGGAAGGCGACGGAGGCGAAGTACCGCCAGATCGCCTCGTCCTCCTTGCCCGGCAGCAGCAGCACCTCCGCGTGCTCCACGCCGCGCCCGGCGCGGCCGACCTGCTGGTAGTAGGCGATGGGGGAGGACGGCGAGCCGAGGTGCACGACGAAGCCGAGGTCCGGCTTGTCGAAGCCCATGCCGAGCGCCGAGGTCGCCACCAGCGCCTTCACCCGGTTGGCCAGCAGGTCCTCCTCGGCCTGCTGGCGGTCCGCGTTCTCCGTGCGTCCCGTGTACGAGGCGACCGTGTGCCCGCACTGGCGCAGGTACGCGGTGACCTCCTCCGCCGCCGCGACGGTCAGCGTGTAGACGATCCCGGAGCCGGGCAGCTCGTGGAGGTGGTCGGCGAGCCAGGCCAGGCGGTGGGCCGCGTCGGGCAGGGTGACCACGCCGAGGCTGAGCGACTCGCGGTCCAGCGGGCCGCGCAGGACGAGGGCGTCGGTGCCCGCGCCGGTGCCGAGCTGTTCGGCGACGTCCGCGGTCACCCGGGCGTTCGCGGTGGCGGTGGTGGCGAGCACCGGCACCCCGGCCGGAAGGTCCGCCAGCATCGTGCGCAGCCGTCGGTAGTCCGGCCGGAAGTCGTGCCCCCAGTCGGAGATGCAGTGCGCCTCGTCCACCACCAGCAGTCCCGTGGCGGCCGCCAGCCGCGGCAGGACCTGGTCCCGGAAGTCCGGATTGTTCAGCCGCTCCGGGGAGACGAGCAGGACGTCGACCTCGCCGGCGGCGACCTCCTCCTGGACGCTCTCCCACTCCTCCGTGTTCGACGAGTTGATCGTGCGCGCCCGGATGCCGGCCCGGGCCGCCGCGTCCACCTGGTTGCGCATGAGCGCGAGCAGCGGCGACACGATGACGGTGGGCCCGCTGCCGCGCTCGCGCAGCAGGGAGGTCGCCACGAAGTACACGGCGGACTTCCCCCAGCCGGTCCGCTGGACGACCAGCGCCCGGCGGTGGTCGGCGACCAGCGCCTCGATGGCGCGCCACTGGTCCTCGCGGAGTCTCGCCGTGCCGGTCGGGTCCCCGACGAGTCGGGCCAGTACGGCGTCGGCGGAGGTGCGGAGCGCGGCGCGGTCGTCCGGGAGGTCTGCGTGGGTCATGCCTCCCATGCAACCCGATGCCTCGGACATTCGGCGAACGAGCCGGCGATCTGTGGACAGCGCAAATCGGATCATCAGGTCGTATGAGTTAGTTATCCACAGGGGTTGTCGGAAATCGGAGATCACGAGACCGTCCTCGCCATGAACGCGAATCACCACGAAATCAGCGCATCCACCCGAGGCCAGCAGATCACCCTGCGCAGCGCCGCCGAGCTCGCCGACGCCCTGCCCTTCGTGCTCGGCTTCCACCCGACCGACTCGGTCGTGCTCGTCGCCCTGCACGGTCCGAACGGACGCTTCGGCGGCCGGGTCAGGATCGGCATTCCCCGCGCGCCCGGCGAGTGGGACTCCACCGCGGACCACCTGGCCGAATGCCTCATCGAGACATCGGCCCGGCGCACCTCGCCACCCGACGGCATCGTCGGCTTCCTCTGCCAGGACCCGCGTCCGGGCGAGACCGCCGGCGAGGTCTACGAGCGGCTGCGGCCGTTCGCCCAGCGGCTGCGGACCGCCTGCGGAGCCCTCGACATCCCGGTCTACGAGGTGCTGTGCATCTCCGGCGGCCGCCACTTCTCGTACTGCTGCCCCGACGAGCGCTGCTGCCCGCCCGACGGCACCCCCCTCGCCCTCGGCGGCACCTCGGTCATGGCCGCCGCGGCGGCGTACGCGGGAATCCAGGTACGCGGCTCG
The DNA here is from genome assembly GCF_042741435.1 of Streptomyces sp. NPDC058955. NCBI lineage: Bacteria > Bacillati > Actinomycetota > Actinomycetes > Kitasatosporales > Streptomycetaceae > Streptomyces > Streptomyces sp. NPDC058955. The sequence goes on from NZ_JBHYKM010000044.1 coordinate 11,591, forward strand.
CTGCGGGAGATGGAGGCCCGTTTCAAGCCCACCGGCGCACCCGGCGACGCACCGCAGCGAACCGCGCTCGACGCAGCCGCGGCCCGGATCGTCCCCCTCGTCGTGGACGGAGCGGAGGAGGAGGGCAAGGCGCGACTGCGGGAGACGACGCTGGCGCTCGCGGGCCGGCTCCTGGGCAGGTTCGCCGAGCCGCCGCGCCGGATCGGGCCGGACGGCGCCCGCCGCGGCCAGGCCGCGCTCGACGCCGACGACGACGCCCGCGTCGAGCCCGCCGAAGCGGCCGCGGTCATCCTCGGGCTCCAGGACCGGATCACCCGCGACCGCCTCGCCGAATGGATGGAAGGGGCCGAGGGCGCCGCCGCCGTGCGGCTCTGGCGGGTCCTGGCCCGTCGCTGCGTCGCCCCCTACCAGGAGTACGCCGCCGCCCCGCTGACCCTCGCCGGCTGGGCCGCCTGGTCCACCGGCGACGAACCCACCGCCCGCGTCGCCCTCAACCTCGCCCTGGACGCGGATTCCGAGTACGTCTTCGCACGGCTGCTGCACCAGGCGTGCAACGAGGGCCTCGAACCCGAGTCGCTGCGCTCCTGCCTGCGCAGCGAACGGGAGAACCGGGTGGCGGCGGAGCGGACCGCCGCCGCGCACGCCCGCCGCACCCGGACCCGCACCCGAGGAGCCCGCCCCGGCGGACCGCGGCTGGTGCTTCCGAAGGCGGGGGCCGGCGGTGCCCGGCGGGGACGCGGGACGCCGGGCGCGCGGCCCGCCGGACGTGCCTCCACCCGGCCGGGAGGCCCCGCGCCGCGGCACGGCGGCCGGCGCGGCACGAGGAGCGGCCGATGACGACCGTGACCCCGCACACCACCCGACCGTTCACCTCTGTGGCGGAGCCGGGCGAGCCGTGCCGCCGACACCCTGCCGGCCGTCCGGATCGCACAGAGAGCACGTCGCACCCCTCATGGTCCTCAGCCCTGTCCCGGCCCCCGGACGCACGGCGGAACAGCCCACCGGGCAAGCCCCCGTGGGCGGCGCCCCCGCCGCCCCCGGGGCCCGCCCCGGGGAACTCCCCCCGGTTCACGACGCCCTCCTGTGCGTGGCCCTGCCCGCCTTCGCCGTCTCTCCCCGGCACGGCCAGCTCACCGGGCACGGCCCCGAAGGCGTCTACGCGTCGGGGCGGCGACTCCTCTCGCGCAGCGTCCTGCGGATCGCCGGACGCGAGCCCGTCCCGCTCCAGGGACGGCTCGCCGCCGCGGACCGGGCCGTGTTCGTCGGCGCCCTCCGGGTCCCCGGCGACACCGGCCCCGACCCGGCGGTCACCGTCGAGCGCTCCCGGGGCGCCGACGGAACCGAGCGGATCACCCTCCGCAGCGCCACCCCCCGCCCCGTCCGCCTCCCGGTGGAGCTCGCTCTGGGCACGGATCTCGCGGAGCTGGCCGCGGTCGCGTCCGGCAGGAGCCGCCCCGAGCTCAGGGCCGGCGTCCACGGCACCGGCCTCCGCTGGACCGCACCCGACGGACGGTCCGTCGCCGTCACGGCCGACCCGGCGCCCATGGACGCCCTGGCGGCGGCCGGGGTCCTCCGCTGGGAAGCCGATCTCGCCCCCGGCGCCGCCCTCACCCTCCACCTCCGCCTCCACGCCGGGCGGGCCCCCGGGGCGGCCCCGCCCGGCAGCCGCCCCGGCGGCCACCTGCTCTCCGACGCGCAGGCGGAAGGCGACGACCGCCGGCCCGGGGAACTGCTCCGCGTCTCCGTCGAGGACCTGCGGGCCCTCCTCCAGCGCGATCCCGCGCACCCCGCCGACGTCCATCTCGCGGCCGGCGTCCCGTGGCGCTGCGGGCCCGTCACCGCGGAGGCCCTCTGGGCGGCCCGCATGGCCCTGCCGCTCGGCACCCGGCTCGCCGCCACCACACTCCGCGCCCTCGGCCGCACCCAGCTCACCGCCGGCGCCCAGGCCGGGCGCATCCCCGGCCCACTGCGGGACGCCGGTCCGCACCTCCCGCCCCGCTGCACCGGAGTCGAGGCCACCCTCGCCTTCCCCGTCGTCCTCGCGGAGGCGCGACGGTGGGGCCTCCCCGCGGCCGACCTCGACGAGCTCCTTCCGGTGGCGGAGCGCTGCCTCGGCTGGCTGCGCCGTGGCCTCGACGCGGACGGGCTCCTGCCGGACCCGGCTCCCGGCGGACCCTGGCGGGCCGAGACCCAGGCCCACGCCCACCGGGCCGCCCTGCTCGGGGCCGACCTCCTCGACGCCTGCGGGCGGCCCGGCGGGGCGGACCTCCGGGCCGCGGCCCGCACCCTCCGCGAGCGGTTCCGGAGCGCCTTCTGGCTCGACGACCCGTCCGGCGGCCGGCCCGCCGCCGTACGAACACCGGAGGGACGCGCCCGGCCCCAGCTCGGCGGATGGGCCGCCCACCTCCTCGACACCGGGCTCCTCGACGGCGGCCGGTACGCCCAGGGGCTTCTCGACCGGGCCGAGACCGAACAGGTCGCGCGGCTGCTCGGCACCCCGGCGCTCGATTCGGGCTGGGGGCTGCGCGGTCTCGGCACCAAGGAACCGGGCCACAACCCGTTCGGACACCGAGCCGGAGCCGTCCGGGTCCACGAGACGGCCGTCGCCATCTCAGGGCTGGCCGCCGCCGGTCACGAGAAGGAGGCCGCCGCCCTGCTGCGGGGCCTCCTCGACGCCGCCGAGCACTTCGGCCACCGGCTGCCCGAGATGTACGCGGGCGAGCAGCGCACCGCGGGCGCCCACCCCGTGCCGCACCCGGCCGCCTGCCGGCCCGCCGCCGTCGCGGCCGCCGGAGCGGTCCACGCGCTCGCCGCCCTGGCCGGGATCCGCCCCGACGCCCCCGGCGGGAGCGTCGCCGTCCAGCCGATGCCCTCCGCGCCGCTGGGGGCCATCCGGTTCTCGGGGCTCGTGGTCGCAGGCGAACCCTTCGCCGTGCGGGTGAGCCGCCTCGGACTCGGTATGGTCGAGGAGGCCGCCGAGGGACTGCAGCTGGGGGTGTGACGGATGCCGGGCACGGAGACGAGGGAGTCCTCGCGACCGGGTGACGAAGTCACGGACGGAGAGCACGCGGGGCGTGTTTATCGTCAGGAAGACGACTATGATCGCGGCATGCCTCCCTACGACCCGTCGGCCTTCCCGCCCTTCGCTGTCACCGTCGACCTGGTCGTCCTCACCGTGCGGAGCCACGCACTGTGCACCCTGGTCGTCCGCAGGGGAGAAGCGCCCTTCCAGGGACGGTGGGCACTGCCCGGAGGCTTCGTCCGCGACGACGAGGACCTCGGCGCCGCCGCAGCGCGCGAGCTGGCCGAGGAGACCGGACTGCGCGCCCACGACCCGTCGGCTCCTCAGCCGGTGCCGGACAACGGCGCGCACCTGGAACAGCTCGCCACGTACGGGGCGCCCGAGCGCGACCCGCGGATGCGGGTGGTGAGCGTCGCGCACCTCGCGCTCGCCCCCGACCTGCCCGCGCCCCGGCCCGGCGGCGACGCCCACAGCGCGCGCTGGGCGCCCGTGGAGGAACTGCTCGACCAGGCACGGGCGGCGGGCGGCGACTCCCCGGACGCGCTCGCCTTCGACCACGCCCAGATCCTCTCCGACGGGGTGGAGCGGGCCCGCTCCAAGATCGAGTACTCCTCGCTGGCCACCGCGTTCTGCCCGCCCGAGTTCACCGTCGGCGAGCTGCGCCGGGTCTACGAAGCCGTCTGGGGCGTCTCGCTCGACCCGCGCAACTTCCACCGCAAGGTCACCGGGACCCCCGGCTTCCTCGTCCCGACCGGCGGGACCACCACCCGTCAGGGAGGGCGCCCCGCCCAGCTGTTCAGGGCCGGCGGGGCCACCCTGCTCAACCCGCCGATGCTGCGCCCCGAGGTCTGAGGGGCGCACGGATCCGCCGCCCCCGGGGCGGCAACCCTGCGGCAAAAGTCCGAAATCTGGCGTTATCTTGCTGCGATAGCGCCGCCCTGCCGCGGAGCGGTGACACCTACCGCGAGAGAAGCGATGCTCCAGGCCATCGGACTGACCAGCACCCCCCGCCGCGATCGCCCGCCCGCCGTGGACGATCTGACCTTCGAGGCTCCGACGGGAGCCGTGACCGCCCTCGTCGGCCCCCCGGGCTCCGGCAAGACGACCGCCCTGCGCCTGCTGCTCGAACTCGACCCGGGGCGTGGACTCACCTACTTCCGGGGGCGGCCGCTGCGCCGGATCGCCCAGCCCGCGCGCGAGGTCGGCGTGGTCCTCGGTGAGGTGCCCGGACACCCCTCCCGTACCGTGCGCGGACAGCTGCGGATGCTCGCCGCGGGAGCGGGAGTTCCGGTCGCCCGGGCCGACGAGGTGATCCGCGCCGTGGGACTCGGCGGGCTGGAGGGGCGACGGCTCGGCACCCTGCCGCGCGGGGCCGACCGCCGACTCGCCCTGGCCGCCGCCCTGTTGGGAGAGCCGCACACGCTGCTCCTCGACGATCCGGGGGCGGGGCTGTCCCCGGCGGAGCGGATCCGGCTGTACGAGCTGCTGCGCGCGCACGCGCGGGCGGGCGGCACCGTCCTCTACACGACCAGGGACCCCAAGGACGCGGCCCGCAACGCCGACCATGTCGTCACCCTCGACGCCGGCCGTCTGGTCGCCGCCCAGGACGCCGGCGACTTCGCCCGCACCCGGCTGCGACCGAGGGTCGCCGTCCGCTCCCCGCAGGCCGCCCGCCTCGCCGCCGCCGTGACCCAGGAGGCCCGGTCCGCCCGCCGCCCGGTCGAGGTCGTCACGGAGGACGGCAACCTCCTCCTGGTGTACGGCGGTGACTGCGCCCAGGTGGGGGACATCGCGTTCCGGCACGGCGTACCGGTCCACCGGCTCGCGGACGAGACCGGGGACGCGGGGCCCGGACCCACCGGGACGAGGCCGGAAGGGACTGCCGAGGCCCGCCCGGCGGCGGACGCCGGCGCTCCGGACCGGGCGGCGACGGCGCGTCGGCCGGTCCGCTCGCCGCTGCGCCCGCTCCGGTACGAGCTGCGCCGGATCCTCGGCGTACCGTCCACGGGGCTGGTGGTGGCGGGAGTCCTGGCGGTGTCGGCCGTGCTCGCGGTGCTGCTCGGCAGGGGCGGCGGCACCCCCCTCCCGGCGGTGCTGGCCGCCTGGCCCGACCTGCTGCCGCTGCCGCCCGCCGCGCTCGGCGCCGGTCTCCTCGGCGCCCTCTCCTTCGGCGAGGAGTACCGCTACCCCGTGCTCGCCGCGGGCCGCGGAGCCGTGCCGCGGCGGCTCGCGCTGCTGCTCGCCAAGCTCGCCGTGGCCGCGCTCGGCGCGCTGCTCCTCGGTGCGCTGGTGGCGGCGGCCGATCTGGCGGCCCTCCGCCTCTGCTACGGAGCCGACTTGATCTCCGTACCGGACAACTGGGCTCCGATGGCCGCGAGTTGGCTGGGGCTCACGGTCGGCTGCGCGTGGGCCGGGGTGCTGGGGGCCGGAGTGTTCCGGGCCGCGGCGGCCGGGGTGGCCGCCGTTCTCTTCGTGCCGGTCGCGCTCGTCCCGCTGCTGGGGCAGGTGATGAGCGGCCCCGCGGTCCGGTCCGTCGCCGGACTCCCCGCCCGGCTGCGCGAGTTCGCCGGGCCGCGGTGGGCGCCGTCCCTCGATCGCTGGATCGCCGGGGCTCTGGAGGTGGTGGGGCAGCCCGCCGGTGTGGCCCTCGCGCTCACGTTGACGGTCCTGCTCTGCGCCTATGTGGTCACCGGCCTTCGTCCGCAGGCCCGTTGGTGATCACTTCCGGATCGATATGTTCCGGTTGGGTCGCAACTCCCTTGAGGAATGCCGCTTATGTCCGAATAATCGTCAATTGCGTAGCGAGTGCCGATCACCCTTTCGTGTGCTTTTCACCAAAGACCTCAAGGGTCACGGAGGCCACGCCGACAAAGGATGCGTGAGTACCCTTGCGCACACGATGATGACCGCCGCCCGCTCCGTCGACTCCGGCCTCGGCGCCCCGGGCGATCTCGACCGCTACCCCTACGCGGAGGCCCCCGTCGCCGACCGCGTGAGCCCGCCCTCCTGGGAGGGGGTGGACACGGACCTCGGCCGCGTCGGCCGCCGCACCGCCGGCAGCCGCGGCCGCGGTCTGCACGGCCAGCTCGTCCAGCAGCTCGGCCAGATGATCGTCTCCGGCGACCTCGGCGCGGACCGCCCCCTCGTCCCCGAGGAGATCGGCCAGCGCTTCGAGGTCTCGCGCACCGTCGTGCGCGAGTCCCTCCGCGTCCTGGAGGCCAAGGGCCTGGTCAGCGCCCGGCCCAACGTCGGCACCCGGGTCCGCCCGGTCAGCGACTGGAACCTGCTCGACCCCGACATCATCGAGTGGCGCGCCTTCGGCCCGCAGCGCGACGACCAGCGGCGCGAGCTCAACGAGCTGCGCTGGACCATCGAGCCGCTGGCCGCCCGCCTCGCCGCGGGTCACGGCCGCGAGGACGTGCAGCAGCGCCTCGCCGACATGGTCGAGATCATGGGGCACGCGTACGCGCAGGGTGACGGCATCACCTTCTCCCGGGCCGACACCGAGTTCCACTCCCTGCTCATCCAGCTCGCCGGCAACCGCATGCTGGAGCACCTGTCCGGCATCGTCGCCGCCGCCCTCCAGGTCTCCGGCGGCCCCGCCACCGGCTGCGACCGCCCGGGCGAGAGCTGCCTGGCGCACCACGCCAGGATCGTCGACGCCCTCGCCGCCGGGGACGCCCTCGGGGCCGAGACCGCCATGCGTCAACTGCTCACGGTCCACCCCGAGGTGGAGCCCCGCGTGGTCCCCGCCCCCCGCGAACACTGATCCGCGGACCGTGGCCGGAAGCGCACGGGCGCGTACGCAGGGAGAGCCGCCGGATCCGAGCGCGGTCCGGGGAGCCCGGAGGGGTTCCCCGGACCGCGCCAGGGTGCCGGCGGCGCCGAATGTACGCTTGACTCCCTTCCGTCCGGTTCGTCGCGGATGCGGTGTGACTCGGGACACGAAGATTGGGCGTAACACTCCTCCGAGCCGTGCGATGACCTAAGAGGTGACAGCCGAGGAAGGAATACAGCAGCCGGTGCAGGCGCTGTGCAGTTCCCCGGTCCAGCCCGCGCCGTCGGCACATTCCCCGTCGACGGTCGTCGGCTCCGGCCCGAACCCGGGCGGGGCCGGAAGCCGTTTCCATCGTTCCGAGAGGTTGTTCGTGTCGGCCAGCACATCCCGTACGCTCCCGCCGGAGATCGCCGAGTCCGAGTCTGTGATGGCGCTCATCGAGCGGGGAAAGGCTGATGGGCAGATCGCCGGCGATGACGTGCGTCGGGCCTTCGAGGCTGACCAGATTCCGCCAACCCAGTGGAAGAATGTTCTGCGCAGCCTCAATCAGATCCTCGAGGAAGAGGGTGTGACGCTGATGGTCAGTGCAGCGGAGTCGCCGAAGCGCGCCCGCAAGAGCGCAGCAGCGAAGAGCCCGGCCAAGCGCACCGCCGCCAAGACGACCGTCACCGCCAGGGCGGCGACGGTGACGAGGACCACCGTCGCGACCGGTTCGACCGCCCCCGCGGCCGAGAGCGCCGACCCGGCCGACGAGGCCGCGTCGCCCGCCAAGAAGGCGGTCGCGAAGAAGGCGGCCGTCAAGAAGACGGCTGCCAAGAAGACCGTCGCCAAGAAGACGGCGGCCAAGAAGACCGCGTCCAAGAAGTCCGACGACGAACTCATCGAGGGCGAGGAGCTGCTCGAGGACGTCGCGCCGGGCAAGGACGAGGAAGAGGCCGAGGGCGAGACCAAGGGCTTCGTGCTGTCCGACGAGGACGAGGACGACGCTCCCGCCCAGCAGGTCGCCGTGGCCGGTGCCACCGCCGACCCGGTCAAGGACTACCTGAAGCAGATCGGCAAGGTCCCCCTGCTCAACGCCGAGCAGGAGGTCGAGCTCGCCAAGCGCATCGAGGCCGGTCTCTTCGCCGAGGACAAGCTCGCGGGCTCGGACAAGATCGCGCCGAAGCTCAAGCGCGAGCTGGAGATCATCGCCGAGGACGGCCGCCGCGCCAAGAACCACCTCCTGGAGGCCAACCTCCGTCTGGTGGTCTCGCTGGCCAAGCGCTACACCGGCCGCGGCATGCTCTTCCTGGACCTGATCCAGGAGGGCAACCTGGGTCTGATCCGCGCGGTCGAGAAGTTCGACTACACCAAGGGCTACAAGTTCTCCACGTACGCCACCTGGTGGATCCGTCAGGCGATCACCCGCGCCATGGCCGACCAGGCCCGCACCATCCGCATCCCGGTGCACATGGTCGAGGTCATCAACAAGCTCGCGCGCGTCCAGCGCCAGATGCTCCAGGACCTGGGCCGCGAGCCCACCCCGGAGGAGCTGGCCAAGGAGCTCGACATGACCCCGGAGAAGGTCATCGAGGTCCAGAAGTACGGCCGCGAGCCGATCTCCCTCCACACCCCCCTGGGTGAGGACGGCGACAGCGAGTTCGGTGACCTCATCGAGGACTCCGAGGCGGTCGTGCCGGCCGACGCGGTCAGCTTCACGCTCCTCCAGGAGCAGCTGCACTCCGTCCTCGACACGCTCTCCGAGCGTGAGGCCGGCGTCGTCTCCATGCGCTTCGGTCTCACCGACGGTCAGCCGAAGACGCTGGACGAGATCGGCAAGGTCTACGGCGTGACCCGTGAGCGGATCCGCCAGATCGAGTCGAAGACGATGTCGAAGCTGCGCCACCCGTCGCGCTCGCAGGTCCTGCGCGACTACCTCGACTGACCGTCCCGGCCCGTCCGGGACGCACAGCAGTGGGGGGGGGGGGCCCGGGGCCCCCCCCGGGGCCCGGCCCGCCGGCCGGGGGGCCCGGGGGGGGGGGCGCCCCGGCCCCCCCCCGGGGGCT
>NZ_JBHYKM010000044.1:20445-29266 GCF_042741435.1 Streptomyces sp. NPDC058955
GCCGCTCTCGCGCCCGCGCGCGCCCCGGGCCGGGCGGGCCAGCCCGCGGGCGCGCCGCGGCGTGCGCCCCGGGGGGGGCGCCGGCCGCGGCCCCCGCCGTTCGCGCGTGCAGCGGGGCCGTCCGTGCCCGACGCTGGGTGAACGGATATCTGCGGAGAGTCAGGAGGCTCCATGCGTGGTCCCTTCGCCCGAGCGTTGACGGGTGCCCTGGGTCTGGTCACGGCGGCGGCCGGACAGGTGGCCTGGGCCGCCCCGGCCGGCGCGGACAGCGTCGTGGTGGGCGGCAGCCCGGCCGCGATCGCCGAGGCGCCCTGGGTGGTGGCGCTGTCCAGCCGTGACCGGTTCGGAGGTACGCGGGCGGGTCAGTTCTGCGGCGGCGTCGTCGTGGCGCCCACCAAGGTGCTCACCGCGGCGCACTGCCTGGGCCGCGAGGTGCTCGGCGGCGCCCCCTGGCAGCTGCCGGACTTCTCGGTGATCGCGGGCCGGGCCGCGCTGCGCGGACAGGGCGGGCAGGAGGTGCGGATCGCGGACACCTGGGTGAACCCGGACTACGACCCGTCGACCAACGCGGGCGACCTCGCCGTGCTCACCCTCGCCGAGGCCCTGCCGCAGTCCTACGCGATCAAGGTGGCGGCGCCCGGGGACGCGGCGGAGGCCCCGGGGACGGCCGCCGAGGTGTACGGCTGGGGCGACACGACCGGGAACGGGAGCTACGCCTCCTCGCTCCGCTCGGCGCCCGTCCAGGTCCTGCCGGACGCGTCCTGCGAGCGGGCGTACCCGGGCGGCTTCGGCGGCGTCTCGTACCGCAGGGACAGCATGGTGTGCGCCGGCGACCCCAGGGGTGGCCGGGACGCCTGCCAGGGCGACAGCGGCGGCCCGCTGGTGGCCCGGGGGGTGCTGATCGGGCTGGTGTCCTGGGGCAGCGGCTGCGGACAGGCCGAGAACCCGGGCGTCTACACGCGGGTCTCCGCGGTGCTGCCCGAGCGGTTCTGAGCCCGGTACCGGTCGGCCGGTACCGGGCCGCGGGGCCCCTCGCCGGGGCTCCGCGGGTACGAGAACGGGCGGTCACCCCCTGGTCGAGGGGGTGACCGCCCGTCGTCCGGTCGTCAGCGACCGGCCCTGAGCTCGTCGTGGTTGCGCGGCGTCAGTGCTCGTCGCCCACCGTGCGGGCCGGCACATCGGTCAGCCGGTCCGTCTCATCCTGTATCTCAACGGCGATCTTCTTGAGTTCCGGCTCGAACTTGCGACCGTGGTGGGCGCAGAAGAGCAAGTCACCTCCGCTGGCCAGGACGACACGCAGGTAAGCCTGGGCGCCGCAGCGGTCGCAGCGGTCAGCGGCCGTCAGGGGGCTCGCGGGGGTCAGAACAGTAGTCACGTCGCCTCTTCTCTAGCTCGACGAGCTGTCGTACCAGGGTCAACATCCAACCAGGCCGAAAACGTTCCCGCTCGTGGCTTTTCCTTGAAACTTTTTCCCAAGGTGGCTGTCTGCTGCCGGTTGGCGGCGAATGAGCCGTATTGCGTCGCTCTACGGGTTTCGCGTTGCTGTGGTGTGTCGGTCGTCCTCCCGGCGGGGTTGCCGGTTGTTGATGAGGACGTGCCCGGAGCCTAGATGGTTCATGCCGGGAAGGGAACGTGATGTTCGCGTCACCCCTTCGAGGGATCGAACACCCATACGACTCTGGACTAGCATGAGTAAACCGGGAGGGTGGCGTTTCAGCGGCCCCACCAGGCATCGGTACCCTCTGAGCGGTGAGCGACGCCGGTACTCACCCCATCGGGCAAGATTTCAAATTCAGCGAGGAGCGAACCGCGTGACCGCCGAAACGTCCGTGCCGTCCAGTGCGCTGCTGACCGCAGACCGTGACGGTTCCAACTACACCGCGCGGCACCTGCTCGTCCTCGAAGGGCTCGAAGCGGTCCGCAAGCGCCCCGGAATGTACATCGGGTCCACGGACAGCCGTGGCCTGATGCACTGCCTCTGGGAGATCATCGACAACTCGGTCGACGAGGCCCTGGGCGGCTACTGCGACCACATCGACGTCATCCTCCACGACGACGGGTCCGTCGAGGTCCGCGACAACGGCCGGGGCATCCCGGTCGACGTCGAGCCCAAGACCGGTCTCTCCGGCGTCGAGGTCGTCATGACCAAGCTGCACGCCGGCGGAAAGTTCGGCGGCGGCTCGTACGCGGCCTCCGGCGGTCTGCACGGCGTCGGCGCCTCCGTGGTCAACGCCCTCTCGGCCCGCCTCGACGTCGAGGTCGACCGGAACGGCGCCACGCACGGGATCAGCTTCCGGCGCGGTGTCCCCGGCATCTTCACCGAGCAGGGCCCGGACAGCCCCTTCGACCCGTCGAGCGGGCTGATCAAGGGCAAGCGGGTGCCCAAGACCCGCACCGGCACCCGCGTCCGCTACTGGGCCGACCGCCAGATCTTCCTCAAGGACGCCAAGCTCTCCCTGGACACGCTGCACCAGCGCGCCCGCCAGACCGCCTTCCTGGTGCCCGGCCTCACCATCGTCGTCCGCGACGAGCGGGACCTGGAGGGGATCGGCAAGAGCGAGGAGGTCTTCCGCTTCGACGGCGGCATCAGCGAGTTCTGCGAGTACCTCGCGCAGGACAAGGCCGTCTGCGACGTGCTGCGCCTCACCGGCCAGGGCACCTTCAAGGAGACCGTCCCCGTCCTGGACGACCGCGGCCACATGACCCCCACCGAGGTCACCCGCGAGCTCGGCGTCGACGTCGCCCTGCGCTGGGGCACCGGGTACGACACCAATCTCCGGTCCTTCGTGAACATCATCGCCACCCCCAAGGGCGGCACCCACGTCTCCGGCTTCGAGCAGGCCGTCACGAAGACCGTGAACGAGGTGCTGCGCTCCGCCAAGATGCTGCGCGTCGCCGAGGACGACATCGTCAAGGACGACGCCCTGGAGGGCCTGACCGCCGTCGTCACGGTCCGGCTCGCCGAGCCGCAGTTCGAGGGCCAGACCAAGGAGGTCCTCGGCACCTCGGCCGCCCGCCGCATCGTGAGCACCGTGGTCGCCCGCGAGCTGAAGGCGTTCCTGACCTCCACCAAGCGGGACGCCAAGGCCCAGGCCCGGGCCGTCCTGGAGAAGGCCGTCGCCGCGGCCCGCACCCGGATCGCCGCCCGCCAGCACAAGGACGCCCAGCGCCGGAAGACCGCCCTGGAGTCCTCCTCGCTGCCGGCCAAGCTGGCCGACTGCCGCAGCGACGACGTCGAGCGCAGCGAGCTCTTCATCGTCGAGGGAGACTCCGCGCTCGGCACCGCCAAGCTCGCCCGCAACAGCGAGTTCCAGGCCCTGCTGCCGATCCGCGGCAAGATCCTCAACGTCCAGAAGTCGTCCGTCTCGGACATGCTCAAGAACGCCGAGTGCGGCGCGATCATCCAGGTCATAGGAGCGGGCTCCGGACGCACCTTCGACATCGACGCGGCCCGCTACGGCAAGGTCATCATGATGACCGACGCCGACGTCGACGGCTCGCACATCCGGACGCTGCTGCTGACCCTCTTCCAGCGCTACATGCGCCCGATGGTCGAGGCCGGCCGGGTCTTCGCCGCCGTGCCGCCGCTGCACCGGATCGAACTGGTCCAGCCCAAGAAGGGCCAGGACAAGTACGTGTACACCTACTCCGACAGCGAGCTGCGGCAGACGCTCCTGGAGTTCCAGCGCAAGGGGGTCCGCTACAAGGACTCCATCCAGCGCTACAAGGGTCTCGGCGAGATGGACGCCGACCAGCTCGCGGAGACCACGATGGACCCCCGCCACCGCACCCTGCGCCGGATCAACATCGGCGACCTGGACGCGGCCGAGACCGTCTTCGACCTGCTGATGGGCAATGACGTGGCGCCCCGCAAGGAGTTCATCACCAGCTCCGCTGCGACGCTCGACCGCTCGCGCATCGACGCCTGATCCTCGGCGTCACGGTCCGTCGAACCGGCCCGGTCCCCCTCCCGGGGGGCCGGGCCGTTCGGCTTCCCGCCCGGGGCCGGGCGGTTCGGCGTCCATACGCATATCGGCCCGGTCCGGTCAGGCGCCGGGGCGAAGAGTCACCTGATGGGGTGAAGACCGTAGGGAGAAGAGTCCGGGATCTGCCCACTCTGTCCATCCTTGGGCACGCGGCCGAAACGGTTCGCTGACAAGGAGAGTTGACCGGTGGAACAGCTGGACGAAGAGGAGCGCGCGGGGGCGCGGGACGACGGGCCGGGCGGGATCCTGCCGGAGCCACCGCACCAGCGGTACGACGAGGCCGCGCACCCGCTGCCCGGGACGGCCGGGATCTACCTGGAGGTCCAGCGCAGCCCCGCCTTCCAGGAGGTGCGCCGCCGCTACCGCCGGTTCGTCCTCCCCGCGACCCTCGCCTTCCTCGTCTGGTACCTCGCCTATGTCGTCGCCGCCACCGCCGCCCCCGGCCTGATGGCCCGGCCGGTGGCCGGAGCCGTCAACGTGGCGATGCTCGCCGGCCTCGGCCAGTTCCTCACCACCTTCCTCCTCACCTGGGCCTACGCCCGGCACGCGCGGCTGCGCCGGGACCGGGCCGCGCTCGAACTGCGCTGGGACACCCAGGAGATGACGAGAGGAGCCGGCCAGTGGTGACCGGAGACCACCAGACGCTCGCCCTGCTGCTCTTCAGCGGCTTCGTCGCCGTGACCCTCGCCATCACCACCTGGGTGAGCCGCAACCGGCACGGATCCGCCGAGGAGTTCTACGCCGGCGGCCGGCTCTTCTCGCCGATGGAGAACGGATTCGCCATCGCCGGCGACTACATGTCCGCCGCCTCCTTCCTCGGCATCTCGGGCCTCATCGCCCTCTACGGCTACGACGGCATGCTCTACTCGGTCGGCTTCCTCGTCGCCTGGCTGGTCGTGCTCCTCCTCGTCGCCGAACTCGTCCGCAACTGCGGCCGGTTCACCCTCGCCGACGTCGTCGCCGCGCGGATGGCCGAACGGCCGGTGCGGATCGCGGCCGGCACCTCCTCGGTGGCCGTCTCCGTGCTCTACCTGGTGGCCCAGATGGTGGGCGCCGGCAGCCTGGTGGCCCTCCTCCTCGGCGGCACCGGCGAGGCGGCGCGCACCTGGACCGTGGTCGGCGTCGGCGCCCTGATGGTGATCTACGTGTCGCTCGGCGGGATGCGGGCCACCACCTGGATCCAGATCGTCAAGGCGGTGCTGCTGATGGCCGGCACCGTCACGCTCACCGTCCTCGTCCTGATCCGCTTCCACGGCGATGTGAACAGCCTGCTCAGCACCGCCGCCGAGCGCAGCGGGCACGGCACCGCCTTCCTCGGCCCCGGGCTGCGGTACGGCGGCGACTGGACCGCCCGGCTGGACTTCATCAGCCTCGGTCTCGCGCTCGTCCTCGGCACCGCGGGACTGCCGCACATCCTGTCCCGCTTCTACACCGTGCCCACCGCGCGGGCCGCCCGCCGCTCGGTCGTCTGGTCCATCGGCCTCATCGGCGGCTTCTACCTGATGACCATCGTCCTCGGCTTCGGCGCCGCCGCGATCATCGGCTCCGCCGAGGTCCGCGCCTCCAACGCCTCCGGGAACACGGCCGTCCCGCTGCTCGCCCTCGACCTCGGCGGCGGAGCGGGCTCCACCGGCGGCACGGTGCTCTTCGCGGTCGTCGCGGCCGTCGCCTTCGCGACCATCCTCGCCGTCGTCGCCGGCATCACCCTGGCCTCCTCCGCCTCCGTCGCCCACGACCTCTACGCCTCGCTGCGCCGGCCCGGCGGGAAGCAGTACAGCGAGGTCACGGTGGCCCGGGTGGCCGCCGCCGTCATCGGCGCCGCCGCGATCGGGCTCGGGCTGCTCGCCAGCGACCTCAACGTGGCCTTCCTCGTCGGCCTCGCCTTCGCGGTGGCCGCCTCGGCCAATCTGCCGGTGCTGCTGTACACGCTGTTCTGGCGCCGGTTCACCACCCGGGGCGCGGTCTGGTCGGTCTACGGCGGACTCGTCCCGGCGGTGCTGCTCGTGGTGTTCTCGCCGGTCGTCTCGGGCGGTCCCGAGGCGCTCTTCCCGGGCGTGGACTTCCACGTCTTCCCGCTGCAGAACCCCGGCGTGGTCTCCATCCCGCTCGGCTTCCTGGCCGGCTGGCTCGGCACGGTCACCTCGCCCGAGCCGCCCGACGAGGCGCGGCACGCGGAGACCGAGGTGCGGGCGCTCACCGGCGCGGGCGCCGCCTGACGGCACCGACCGAGGGAGGTCCTCAGGGCGAGGAGACCCAGGTGTAGCGGTGCTCGGGGCGGCCGGTCTCGCCGTACCGGAGGGAGAGGCGGACGCGGCCGGTCCGTTCGAGGAGCTTGAGGTAGCGCTGGGCGGTCTGGCGGCTGACGCCGGTCCGCTCGGCGAGCTCCTGGGTGGAGAGGGGCCCGTCGGCGGCCAGCAGCGCCTGGCGGACCAGCTCGGCCGTCGTCGGCGAGTGCCCCTTGGGCAGGTCGGGGGCGACGGTGCCGGCCGCCAGGGTGCCGAAGATCCGGTCGACCTCGGCCTGTTCCGCCTCGCCGCCGCTCTCCAGGGCCCGGCGGAGCGCCGCGTACGCCTCCAGCTTGGCCCGCAGCCCGGCGAAGTTGAACGGCTTGACCAGGTACTGGAGGGCGCCGTGCCGCATGGCGGCCTGGACGGTCGCCACGTCCCGGGCCGCCGTCACCATGATCACGTCGCACTGGTGGCCGCGGGCCCGCAGCTCGCGGATGGCGGCGAGGCCGTTCTCGTCGGGGAGGTAGTGGTCGAGGAGGACGAGGTCCACCGGCCGTCCGTCGAGGACGGCGAGGGCCTCCGCGGTGGAGTGGGCGGTGGCAGCGACCCGGAAGCCGGGCAGCTTGGTCACGTACGCGGCGTTCACCCGCGCCACCCGCGTGTCGTCGTCGACGACGAGCACGTCGATCATCGGGACCCCTCCTCGGCCGTGGTCGGGTCCACCGGCCCGCGCGGGCCCGGCGGGGTCGGTCCGGCGGCGACGGTCAGGGTCGGCGGGACCGGATCGGCGGGGCCGGGCGGGGCCGGCTCCGTCAGGGCGTCCGGCAGGACCACCGCGAACTCCGCGCCGCCCGCCGGGCCCGCCGTCACGCGCGCGGTGCCGCCGCGCCGCTCGGCGAGGCGCCGGACGAGCGCGAGCCCGAGGCCGCGCTTGCCGTGGGAGGGCGGCTCCTTCGTCGTCCACCCCTCGGTGAAGATCAGCTCCCGGTGGTCCTCGGGGACGCCGGGGCCGCTGTCGGCGACCCGCAGGACCACGGTCCGGCCGTCGGCGCGCAGCGCCACCTCCACCCGGGCGTCCGGGGTGCCGGCGGCGGCGTCCAGGGCGTTGTCGACGAGGTTGCCGACGACGGTGACCAGTTCGCGCGGGTCCACCAGCCGGTCGGGAAGCAGGGAGTCCGGGGCGATCCGCAGCGAGACGCCGCGCTCGGCGGCGACCGTCGCCTTGCCGACCAGGAGGGCCGCGAGCAGCGGGTCGTGGACCTTCTCGGTCACCTGCTCGGCGGTCGCCCGGTGCACCCCGACGACCTCGGTGACGAAGTCGGCCGCCTCGTCGTACAGCTCCAGTTCCAGCAGGCCCAGCAGGGTGTGGAGGCGGTTGGCGTGCTCGTGGTCCTGGGCGCGCAGGGCGTCGATCAGGCCACGGGTGGAGTCCAGCTCCCGGCCCAGCCGCTCCAGTTCGGTGCGGTCGCGGAGGGTGGCCACGGCGCCGCCGTCGTCCGTCGGCATCCGGTTGGCGATCAGCACCCGGTGCCCCTGGACGGTCACCAGGTCCGCCCCGGTCACCCGGCCGGTCAGCACGTCCGCCGTACGGCCCGGGCCGAGGAGCGCGTCGAGCGGGCGCCCGGCGGCCTCGGGGCCGAGGCCGAGCAGGCGCTGGGCCTCGTCGTTGAGGAGCCGTACGGAGCCCCTGCGGTCCAGGGCCACCACGCCCTCGCGGATGCCGTGCAGCATCGCCTCGCGCTCGGCGAGCAGCGCCGAGATGTCGGAGAAGGCCAGGTCGCGGGTCTGCCGCTGGATCCGCCGGGAGATCAGGTACGCGGCGAGCGCGCCGGCCGCGAGCGCGCCGCCCGCGTAGGCCAGGAGGCCGGGGATCGCCGAGAGCAGCCGGTCGCGGACGCTGTCGTACTCGATGCCGACGGAGACCGCGCCGACGATCCCGCCGTCGGCGTTCCGCAGCGGGGCCTTGCCGCGCGCCGAGCGGCCCAGGGTGCCGCTGTCGATCTCCATCACCTCGCGGCCCGCCAGGACCTCGCTCGGGTCGGTGGAGACGGTCCGGCCGATCTGGACGGGGTCGGGGTGCGACCAGCGCACTCCGCGGGTGTCCATGACGACCACGTACTCGGCGCCGGTCGCCTTCCGGACCCGCTCGGCCTCGCGCTGCACCGGTCCCGTCGCCGACGGCGGCCCGCCGGCCAGGTCCGCGGCCGTACGGGAGGAGGCCATGGTCTCCGCGATGGCCAGGGCCCGCCGCATGGCCTGGTCGTCGAGCTGGGCGCTCAGCGGGGCCAGGAAGAAGCCGGTGGCCAGCACCGTGACGCCGGTGGCGACGGCCAGCTGCATCAGCAGCACCTGCGAGAACACCCGCCGCGGCCACCCCAGCCGGCGCCGGCGGCGCGCGGCCGGCGGCGCGGAGGGGATCGATCCGGTGCTGCTCATGCCCGAAACGGTACGGGGACGGCGGCGGCGACCGGAAATGTGGCGGGTGCGGGGCGGGCGGGCCCGGGACCGGGGGGGGGGGGGGCCCCCCCCCGCGGCCCCCCCCCCCCGCGGCCCCGCACCCACCGGGCCGCGCGCGGGACTAAGAGGCGCAGCCGGTGGCGGGGCGCG
>NZ_JBHYKM010000044.1:29275-53307 GCF_042741435.1 Streptomyces sp. NPDC058955
TCCCCCCCCCCCCCCCCCCCCCGCGATCGATTGGTGTCTCGTGGGCTCGGTGTTGTGTATAAGAGACAGCTGCCTATCCTGGGGGCCGGTCCGGGCGGTTCCCGGGCGCGGTCGCGCCCGTCCTCCGCCCCGGTCCCCGTCGTCGTCCCACCGAAAGGCTTGCTTCTTGAGCGCGCAGCAGATCCCCGTCGTCGTCCTCGCCGGGTTTCTCGGGGCCGGGAAGACCACGCTCCTCAACCATCTGCTGCGCAGTGCCCGGGGGACCCGGATCGGGGTCATGGTCAACGACTTCGGCGACATCGGGATCGACGCGATGACGGTCGCCGGGCAGGTCGGGTCCACGGTCTCCCTCGGCAACGGGTGTCTGTGCTGCGCGGTGGACGCGAGCGAGCTGGACGAGTACCTGGAGGTCCTGACCCGGCCCGAGCTGCGGCTGGACGTGATCGTGATCGAGGCCAGCGGTCTCGCCGAGCCGCAGGAGCTGGTCCGGATGGTGCTCGCCAGCGAGAACCGGCGGATCGTCTACGGCGGTCTGGTCGAGGTGGTCGACGCCGCCGAGTTCGGCGCCACCCGGCAGCGGCACCCCGAGACCGACCGGCATCTCGCCCTCGCCGACCTGGTCGTCGTCAACAAGGCCGACCGGGTGCCCGGGGAGCGCCTGCGGGCCGTCCGGGAGACCGTGGCCGGGCTCGCGGACCGGGCCGCCGTGATCGAGGCGGCGCACGGCCGGATCGATCCCGAGCTGCTCTTCGACCGGGTCGTCCCGGACGACGAGATCGCCGGGCAGATGTCGATCGAGGACATCCTCTACGGCGACGAGGACGGGCACGCGCACGTGCACGCGGCCTACGACACCGTCTCCCTGGCCACGGCGGTCCCGCTGCACCCGCGGCGGCTGATGGCCTTCCTCGACTCGCGCCCCGAGGGCCTGTACCGGCTCAAGGGCTTCGTGGACTTCGGCGCCGCCGACCCCGACCACCGGTACGCGGTGCACGCGGTCGGCCGCTTCCTGCGCTTCTACCCCGAGCCCTGGCCGGCCGGCGAGGAGCGCCTCTCGCAGCTCGTCCTGATCGGCTCCGGCGTCGACGCGGCCGCTCTGCGCAAGGAGCTGGCCGGCTGCGAGGTGGACGGGCCCGGGGACGCCCCGGACGAGCACTCCATGTGGGGCGTCCTCCGGTACGTGCCGCAGGGCGACGAGCCGCCCGCGGAGGCGTAGCCCCGCCTCAGGCCGGTGTGCCGGCCGGCGCCAGGCCGACCGCCGCCAGGTAGGCGTCGAGGGTCGCGTCGGCGCGGTCGCCGGCCCAGCCCACGTACCCGTCCGGGCGGATCAGGTGGACGCCCGGGCCGTAGGCCTCGTCCGACGTCGTCAGCCGGGCCGCCCGGACCTGCTCCGGGAGCGCCGCGGGCGGCTCGGCGTCGCCGACCGTGAGCAGGGTGAAGTGCGGGCCCCGGAAGAGGTCGAAGAGCCGGCGCCCGTCGTGCCGGCCGTCCGGCGCGCGGTCGCCCGCGCGCAGGGTGTCCCCGGGGGTCTCGGGGCGGGTGTCGACCGCGAGGGCCGAGTCCCGGTAGCCGAGGTCGAGCTGCTGGACGTCCCTGCCCCGCTGGGTGGCCTCGCCGTCGGCGGTGGCCCGGTGGAGCCGGGTGCTGAGCCCCAGGACGTCCGCCGCGACGGGGCGGCGCTCGGCCTCGTAGCTGTCGAGGAGCGCGGCCGGGGCCCCGTGGCGCAGGACCTGGGCGAGCTTCCAGCCGAGGTTGTATGCGTCCTGGACGCCCGTGTTGAGGCCCTGGCCGCCGGCGGGGGAGTGGACGTGGGCGGCGTCGCCCGCGAGGAAGACCCTGCCCTCCCGGAAGCGGTCCGCCAGCGCCGCCCTGGCGCGGTAGTCCGACGCCCACGGCACCTCCGTGATCCGGTCCCCGGCCAGCGGGGTGCGGGCGGCGAGCAGCGCGCGGACGCCCTCCGGGGTCGTGTCCACCGCGGCCGTCCGGTCCTCGAAGGTGGCGGCGAGCTGGAAGAGGGTGTCGTCGCCCGGCAGCGGGCAGAGCGCCACGCCGCCGTCCGGCGCCCCCCACACGTGCCAGTGGTCCCGGTCGGCCACCGTCCCGGGGGCGATCCGCACGTCGGCGACGAGCATCGGGCGCGGGTCCACGGTCTCGCCGGTCATGCCGATGCCGAGGGCCCGGCGGACCGTGGAGCGGCCCCCGTCGGCGCCGACCAGATAGGCGGCGCGGATCGTCTCGCCGCTGCTCAGCTCCGCCGCCACGCCCGCGTGGTCCTGCCGGAGGCCGGTGAGGGCGGCGCCGAACCGGACGCCGCCGCCGAGCGCCGTCAGCCGCTCGTACAGCAGCTCCTGGGTGCGGGACTGCGGGATGAGCAGGGTGTTCGCGTACGGCACCCGCTCGGTGGGCTCCGAGCGGGGGACCATGTCCCACTCGCCCCGCCGCTCGGTGCCCTCCCAGGCCAGCATCCGGGGGTACGGGCCGCCCGCCGCCAGCACCCCGGGGAGGACGCCGAGGTCGTCCAGGACCTCCAGGCTGCGCGGCTGGAGCCCCTTGCCGCGCGAGCCGGGGAAGAGTCCGTCCGCCCGCTCCAGGAGGAGCGCGCGGACGCCCCGGCGGGCGAGGTCGAGGGCGAGCACGAGCCCGGTGGGGCCCGCTCCGGTGATGACGACGTCCGTGTCCCTGTCCGCGGGCATGGGTGACCGCCTCCAGTCCTTAACGCTGTTAAATGCCGACCTCCACAGCATCGCCTTAACGGCGTTAAGGAGTCAAGGGGATACGGTGACGGGGTGGCGACGAAGAAGACGACCAAGCTGGACCCCGGCACGGTGGCGGAGACCGCCCTGCGGCTGCTGAACGAGCGCGGCCTGGAAGGGCTCACGCTCCGCGCCATCGCCCAGGAGCTGCACGTCCAGGCCCCCGCGCTGTACTGGCACTTCAAGAACAAGCAGGCCCTGCTCGACGAGATGGCCACCGTCATGTACCGGCGCATGGTCGCCGAGCCGGAGGCCCGCCCGGCGGCCGGACAGGGCTGGCAGGAACTGATGCTCACCGCCAACCGGGGCCTGCGCGCCGGGCTGCTGCGCTACCGCGACGGCGCCAAGGTCTACAGCGGCGCCCGGTTCACCGGCACCGACCACGCCCAGGACATGGAGCTCCAGCTCGGAGCCCTGGTCGACGCCGGGTTCACGCTGCGCGAGGCGGTGCGGGCCAGCACCACGGCGTACATGTACACCCTCGGCTTCGTCACCGAGGAGCAGGGCACCGAGCCCCTCCCCGGGGAGCCCCGGGAGGGCTTCGACATCGACGAGCGCGCCCAACGCCTCGCCGCGTACCCGCTCGCGGCGGCGGCCGGCGCGGAGCTGTTCGCCGACTACGACGAGCGCTTCGAGGAGGGGCTCCGGCTGATCGTCGCCGGGATCGAGGCGGTGTACGCCCCCGGCGCGCGCGCCTGACACCGCGTCCCGCACCGGTCCGCCGACCGCGCCCCGCACCGGTCCGCCGACGACGAAGCCCCCGCTCCAGGCAGGAGCGGGGGCTTCGCCGCGGGTACGGAGGGAGCGGGCTAGCTGGCCGGGCCCGCCACCACGTCCACCGGCTTCGGCAGCGGGGTGCCCGAGCCGTCGCGGCGCGGGTCCGGCTCCGGCAGCTCGACCGGCGTGCCGTTCTTCTGCGCGGCACGGGCCGGCAGGGCGCCCGCCCAGGCCAGGACCAGCGCGTCCTCGCCCTTCAGGAAGCGCTGACAGCGCACGCCGCCGGTCGCCCGGCCCTTGCGCGGGTACTGGTCGAACGGGGTCAGCTTCGCCGAGGTCGCCGCGGCACCGTCCAGGGTGCCGCTCGTACCCGCCACCGTGAACACGGCCGCGTCCGCCGCCGGGTCCACTGCGGCGAAGCACAGCACCTCAGCGCCGGCCGCCAGCTTGATGCCCGCCATGCCGCCGGCCGGGCGGCCCTGCGGCCGCACCTGGGCCGCCGGGTAGCGCAGCAGCTGCGCGTCGGAGGTGATGAAGACCAGGTCCTCCTCGCCCGTCCGCAGCTCCGTCGCGCCGACGATCCGGTCACCGTCCTTGAGGGTGATGACCTCCAGCTCGTCCTTGTTCGCCGGATAGTCCGGCACCACCCGCTTGACCACGCCCTGGAGCGTGCCGAGCGCCAGACCGGGGGAGGACTCGTCCAGGGTGGTCAGGCAGACCACCGTCTCGTCCGCCTCCAGCGACAGGAACTCGCTCAGCGGCGCCCCGCCCGCCAGGTTCGGCGCGGCGGCCGTGTCCGGCAGCTGCGGCAGGTCGATGACGGCGATCCGCAGCAGTCGGCCCGCCGAGGTCACCGCGCCCACGTCGCCGCGCTGGGTGGCCGCCACCGACGAGACGATGACGTCGTGCTTGACCCGCTTGGCGTCCGCCTCGGCCGGCGGCAGCTCCGCCGAGACCGTCCGGGCCAGCAGCCCGGTCGAGGAGAGCAGCACCCGGCACGGGTCGTCCGCGACCTCCAGCGGGACGGCCGAGACGGGCGCGCCCGCCGACTCCAGCAGGACCGTGCGCCGGTCGGTGGCGAACTTCTTCGCGACCGCGGCCAGCTCCGCCGAGACCAGCTTGCGCAGCTCGGAGTCGGACTCCAGGATCCCGGTCAGCTCGTCGATCTCGCCGGTCAGCCGGTCCCGCTCGGTCTCCAGCTCCAGGCGGTCGAACTTGGTGAGCCGGCGCAGCGGGGTGTCCAGGATGTACTGGGTCTGGATCTCGCTCAGCGAGAAGCGCTCCATCAGGCGCTCCTTCGCCTGCGCCGAGTTCTCGCTCTCCCGGATGAGCCGGATGACCTCGTCGATGTCGAGGAGGGCCACCAGCAGGCCCTCGACCAGGTGCAGCCGGTCGCGCTTCTTGCCGCGGCGGAACTCGGAGCGGCGGCGGACCACCTCGAAGCGGTGGTCGAGGTAGACCTCCAGGAGCTCCTTGAGGCCGAGGGTGAGCGGCTGGCCGTCCACCAGGGCCACGTTGTTGATGCCGAAGGACTCCTCCATCGGCGTCAGCTTGTAGAGCTGCTCCAGGACGGCCTCGGGCACGAAGCCGTTCTTGACCTCGATGACCAGGCGGAGCCCGTGGGCCCGGTCGGTGAGGTCCTTGACGTCGGCGATGCCCTGGAGCTTCTTCGAGCCGACCAGGTCCTTGATCTTGGAGATGACCTTCTCGGGGCCGACCGTGAAGGGCAGTTCGGTGACGACGATGCCCTTGCGGCGGGCCGTCACGGTCTCCACCGACGTGGTGGCGCGGATCTTGAAGGTGCCGCGGCCCGACTCGTACGCGTCCCGGATGCCGTTCAGGCCGACGATCCGGCCGCCGGTCGGCAGGTCCGGGCCGGGGACGAAGCGCATCAGCGCGTCCAGGTCCGCGTTCGGGTAGCGGATCAGGTGGCGGGCGGCCGCGATGACCTCGCCGAGGTTGTGCGGCGGCATGTTGGTCGCCATGCCGACCGCGATGCCGGAGGCGCCGTTCACCAGCAGGTTCGGGTACGCGGCGGGGAGCGCGACCGGCTCCTGCTCCTGGCCGTCGTAGTTGGGCGCGAAGTCGACCGTGTCCTCGTCGATGGACTCGGTCATCAGCAGCGCGGCCGGGGCCATCCGGGACTCGGTGTACCGCATCGCGGCCGGCGGGTCGTCGTTGCCCAGCGAGCCGAAGTTGCCGTGGCCGTCGACCAGCGGCACGCGCATGGAGAAGGGCTGCGCCATGCGCACCATGGCGTCGTAGATCGAGGCGTCGCCGTGCGGGTGCAGCTTGCCCATCACCTCGCCGACCACGCGGGCGCACTTGACGAACCCGCGGTCCGGGCGGAGGCCCATCTCGCTCATCTGGTAGACGATGCGCCGCTGGACCGGCTTCATGCCGTCGCGGGCGTCGGGCAGGGCGCGCGAGTAGATGACCGAGTAGGCGTACTCGAGGAAGGAGCCCTGCATCTCGTCGACGACGTCGATGTCGAGGATCCTCTCCTCGTACGCGTCGTCCGGCGGCGGTGTCTTCGTGCTGCGGCGGGCCATCGCGGCTGCGGCTCCTTCTCCGACAAAGCTTGATCTGACGCGGACCATTGTGGACCGTGCCACCGACAGCGCGGACCGCGACCCGGACGAGGGACATCTCCGGGGTCCGGGAACTTCGCCAGGTGTCGGCGCGCTTGCATACAGTGGCAGGACTTTTTCCGTACCGCGATCGAAGGGACGTACATGCCCATGGGTCACACGGCCACGGCCGAGGCCGGCTCCGGCGGCCTGACAGCGACCGAGCACCGGCTGGCGAACGGCCTGAGGGTGGTGCTCTCGGAGGACCACCTGACCCCGGTCGCCGCGGTCTGCCTCTGGTACGACGTCGGCTCGCGCCACGAGGTCGCGGGCCGCACCGGCCTCGCCCACCTCTTCGAGCACCTGATGTTCCAGGGCTCGAAGCAGGTCCACGGCAACGGGCACTTCGAGCTCGTCCAGGCCGCGGGCGGCTCGCTCAACGGCACGACGAGCTTCGAGCGCACCAACTACTTCGAGACCATGCCCGCCCACCAGCTGGAGCTCGCGCTCTGGCTGGAGGCCGACCGGATGGGCTCGCTGCTCGCCGCCCTCGACGACGAGTCGATGGAGAACCAGCGGGACGTCGTGAAGAACGAGCGCCGCCAGCGGTACGACAACGTGCCGTACGGCACCGCCTTCGAGAAGCTCACCGCGCTCGCGTACCCCGACGGCCACCCGTACCACCACACCCCCATCGGCTCGATGGCGGACCTGGACGCGGCCACCCTGGAGGACGCGCGGAACTTCTTCCGCACCTACTACGCGCCCAACAACGCGGTCCTGTCGGTCGTCGGCGACATCGACCCGGAGCAGACGCTCGCCTGGATCGAGAAGTACTTCGGCTCCATCCCCGGCCACGACGGCAAGCCCGCCCCGCGGGACGGCGCCCTCCCGGACGTCATCGGCGAGCAGCTGCGCGAGGTCGTCGTCGAGGAGGTCCCGGCCCGCGCCCTGATGGCCGCCTACCGGCTGCCCGAGGACGGCACGCGCGCGTGCGACGCCGCCGACCTCGCCCTCACCGTGCTCGGCGGCGGCGAGTCCTCCCGCCTGCACAACCGGCTCGTCCGCCGCGACCGCACCGCGGTCGCCGCCGGCTTCGGCCTGCTCCGGCTCGCCGGCGCCCCCTCGCTCGGCTGGCTGGACGTCAAGACGTCCGGCGGCGTCGAGGTCCCCGCCATCGAGGCGGCCGTCGACGAGGAGCTCGCCCGCTTCGCCGCCGAGGGCCCGACCGCCGAGGAGATGGAGCGCGCCCAGGCCCAGCTGGAGCGCGAATGGCTCGACCGGCTCGGCACGGTCGCCGGCCGCGCGGACGAACTGTGCCGGTTCGCCGTGCTGTTCGGCGACCCGCAGCTCGCCCTGACCGCCGTCGACCGGGTCCTCGCGGTCACCGCCGACGAGGTGCGCGAGGTGGCCGCGGCCCGGCTCCGCCCCGACAACCGCGCGGTGCTCGTGTACGAGCCGGCGGAGACCGGCGCCGAAGACAGCGACGAGGAAGAGGGAGCGGACCAGTGACGGACACCGCCCAGCCCCTGACCAGCATGGAGTTCCACCCGCAGCCGCAGGCCGGCCAGGCCAGGCCGTGGGCCTTCCCGGCCCCCGAGCGCGGCACGCTCGACAACGGGCTGACCGTGCTGCGCTGCCACCGCCCGGGCCAGCAGGTCGTCGCCGTCGAGATCTTCTTCGACGCGCCGCTCGACGCCGAGCCCGAGGGCCTCGACGGCGTCGCCACCATCATGGCGCGCGCCCTCTCCGAGGGGACCACCGAGCGCGGCGCCGAGGAGTTCGCGGCCGAGCTGGAGCGCTGCGGCGCCTCCCTCGACGCCCACGCGGACCACCCCGGCGTCCGGGTCTCCCTGGAGGTCCCGGTCTCCCGCCTCCCCAAGGCGCTCGCGCTCGTCTCCGAGGCCCTGACCTCCCCGGCCTTCGACGCCGACGAGGTCAAGCGCCTGGTGGCCAACCGACTCGACGAGATCCCGCACGAGGCCGCCAACCCGAACCGCCGCGCGGCCAAGCAGCTCTACAAGGAGCTCTTCCCGGCCGGCACCCGGATGTCCCGGCCGCGCCAGGGCACCGAGGAGACGGTGGAGGCCATCGACGCCGCCGCCGTCCGCGCCTTCTACGACGCGCACCTGCGTCCCTCCGCCGCCACCGCGGTCGTCGTCGGCGACCTCACCGGCGTCGACCTGGACGCGATCCTCGCCGAGACGCTCGGCGGCTGGACCGCCGAGCCGGCCACGCCGCGCCCGATGCAGCCGATCACCGCCGACGACACCGGACGGGTCGTCATCGTCGACCGCCCCGGGGCCGTCCAGACCCAGGTGCTCATCGGCCGGATCGGGCCGGACCGCCACGACGCCGTCTGGGCCGCGCAGGTCCTCGGCGTCTACTGCCTCGGCGGCACCCTGACGTCCCGTCTGGACGCCGTCCTGCGCGAGGAGAAGGGGTACACGTACGGCGTGCGCGCCTTCGGGCAGGTGCTCCGCTCGGACGGCGAGGGGCACGGCGCCTCGCTGCTCGCCATCAGCGGTTCGGTCGACACCCCGACCACCGGCCCGGCCCTCGACGACCTGTGGAAGGTGCTCCGGACGCTGGCCGAGGGCGGGTTGACCGACGCCGAGCGGGACATCGCGGTGCAGAACCTGGTGGGCGTGGCCCCGCTCAAGTACGAGACGGCCGCCTCGGTCGCGGCGACCCTGTCCGACCAGGTCGAGCAGCACCTGCCCGACGACTACCAGGCCCGGCTGTACGCGCGCCTGGCCGAGACGGGCACGGTCGAGGCCACGGCCGCCGTCGTCAGCGCCTTCCCGGTGGACCGGCTGGTCACCGTCCTGGTGGGCGACGCCGCGCAGATCGAGGAGCCCGTGCGGGCCCTCGGCATCGGCGAGGTGACCGTGGTGAGCTGACGCCCCGTCGGCCCCGGGCGGAGGTCTCCGATGCGATGAAGCGTCGGAGACCTCCGCTTTGTCCGATATCGCGGCAAGGATGATCGTATGCCCTGTGGCATGTCTTACAAATCAGCGTGTCTGTTTGGCGATCGACATCCGTCCGGCCTAGCGTCGATCCGGCTGTCCGGCCGATGCACGCGCCGCATCCGCGGCACCGGACAGTCATCGCCGAGTCCCCGTCAGGCGCGAGCCTGGGGAGCCGGGGACCCACGCAGTCCCTGGGGTGAATCGGACGCCTTCGCTCACGCGGAGGGGCCCGTAGGAGACCTTCCTGCTCCGAACCCGTCAGCTAACCCGGTAGGCGAGAAGGAAGGAAAGGAACCGTCTTGGCGTTCACCCGTGCCACCGGGAAGCATCGTGGTGCGAGCCGACTGGCTCGCCGCAGCGCCGGCATCGCCGGCGTGGCCGCCCTCGCCACCACCGGTGTCGTCGGCACCCTCGCCTCTCCGGCGCTCGCCGCCGACACGGACGACCGTTCCGCCGAGGACACCGGCCTCATGAAGGTGATCGCCGACGAGTCCATCGCCGACCAGATCAACGCGCAGGCCGCCGCCCAGGAGCAGGAGGCCGCCGAGGCCGAGGCCCGGGCCAAGGCGCGCGCCGAGGCGAAGCGCAAGGCCGAGGCCCGCGCGAAGGAGATCCGCGAGGCCAAGGAGCGCGCCGCCCGCGAGGCCGAGCGCCGCCGGCTCGCCTCCTTCAACCTCCCGGTCGCCGGCTCGTACGTCTCCACCGGCTACAAGACCGGCGGCTCCCTCTGGTCCTCCGGCAGCCACTCCGGCGTCGACTTCCACGCCGCCTACGGCAGCTCGGTCGTCTCCGTCGGCTCCGGCACCGTCGTCGAGGCCGGCTGGGGCGGCGCGTACGGCAACAACATCGTGATCCGGATGAACGACGGCACCTACACCCAGTACGGCCACCTGTCGTCCATCGGCGTCTACGTCGGCCAGTCCGTCGAGCCCGGCCAGCAGATAGGCGTCTCCGGCTCGACCGGCAACTCGACCGGCCCGCACCTCCACTTCGAGGCCCGGACCACCGCCGAGTACGGCTCCGACATCAACCCCGTCGCGTACCTCCGCGCCCGCGGTGTCAGCCTCTGACCCGCCACCTCGCATCGCATCGGCCCCGGCTCCCACGAGCCGGGGCCTTTTCGTCGCCCCGTGTCCGTGACGACCGCTGCCGCGAACCGGCCGAATTCCGAGGGGGCATCGGAATTTCCGGCGCGCTGCAATAGAGTCACGGAAGAAGCGCCGCTCGAATTCGGGGCGCGCGGAGCGAATACGGAGGTCGGACATGCGGGTTCCCGCGCAATCGGTATGCACGGCGATCCGGGACGACATCGTCTCGGGGGTCTTCGAGCGCGGCAGCCGGCTGACCGAGGAACAGCTCGCCCGCCGCTACGGCGTCTCCCGCGTCCCGGTCCGCGAGGCCCTGCGCACCCTGGAGTCCGAGGGCTTCGTGGTCAGCCGCCGGCACGCGGGCGCCCATGTCGCCGAGCCCAGCGACCAGGAGGCCGCCGACCTCCTCGACGTACGGGCGCTGCTCGAACCGCTCGGTGCGGCCCGGGCGGCCCAGCGGCGCACCGACGCCCACCTCAAGGTGCTGCGCGGCCTGGTCAGGCTGGGGCAGGAGCGGGCCCGCCGGGGCCAGGGAGAGGATCTGCGGGCGCTCGGCGGCTGGTTCCACGAGACGCTCGCGCAGGCCTCCGGCAGCCCGGCGCTGGCCGTCCTGCTCACCCAGCTGCGCCACAAGATCGCCTGGATGTACACGGTGGACCAGCCGGACCGGCCGGTCGAGGCCTGGGCCGAGCACGGCGCGATCGTCGACGCCATCGCGCGCGGGGACGCCGAGCGGGCCCGGTCGCTGACCGCCCTGCACGCCGAGCACGCGCTGCCGCTGCACCGGCTGAAAAGGCCGGAGCGGGGCCGTGTGAGGGTTTCGCAACATGCCGTCAACACGGCGAGCGCCCGGAATTAACACGGGCACCGTATACAAAGAATAGCAATTCCGGGGCCTCTTTCGTGCTGCCCGGAAAAGGGAATTGCGTGGATCCGGAAATGCCGGACGGCCGTGTCCGCCGGGAATTCCGGGGACACGGCCGTCGGGGAAAAGCGGGGAACCGACCCGCCGGGTCAGACCGTCTCGGGGAGCTCGTCGAGGCCCTCGGCGACGAGCTTGGCGAGGCGCTCCAGCGCGGCCTCGGCGCCCTCGGCGTCCGAGGCGAGCACGATCTCCTCGCCGCCCTGCGCGCCCAGGCCGAGCACCGCGAGCATGGAGGCGGCGTTCACCGGGTTGCCGTCGGCCTTGGCGATGGTCACCGGGACACCGGAGGCCGTGGCGGCACGGACGAAGATGGAGGCGGGGCGGGCGTGCAGGCCCTCGGCCCAGCCGACGTTGACGCGGCGCTCAGCCATGGTGTTGCCCTTCAGGTCTTCGGCGGGTTGTCTAGACCAGTCTCTCACGGGAAGCGGAGTGCTCCCGTCGACATTGGTCCCCCCACCGTACGACGTTCGGCCCTCCTCCCCGGGCAGGGCACGGACGGCGCGCGAACGGTGCCGGTGTCACCCCCCGGTCGTAGGCTGTGACCCATGCGGAGCGCGTCGGAGCAGGCGGACGGACCGGACGGGGCGGGCGGGGCGGGCGGGGCGGGAGCGGGGGAGCATCCGGCCCCGGAGCAGCACGCCTACCCCGACCACTGGGAGGCCGACATCGTGCTCCGCGACGGCGGCACCGCCCGCGTCCGCCCCATCACCGCCGACGACGCCGGCCGGCTCGTCAGCTTCTACGAGCAGGTCTCGGACGAGTCGAAGTACTACCGCTTCTTCGCCCCCTACCCCCGGCTCTCCGCCAAGGACGTCCACCGCTTCACCCACCACGACTTCGTCGACCGGGTCGGCCTCGCCGCCACCGTCGGCGGCGAGTTCATCGCCACCGTCCGCTACGACCGGATCGACGAACGGGGCCGGCCCGCCTCCGCGCCCGCCGACGAGGCCGAGGTCGCCTTCCTCGTCCAGGACGCCCACCAGGGCCGCGGCGTCGCCTCCGCCCTCCTCGAACACATCGCGGCCGTCGCCCGCGAGCGCGGCATCCGCCGCTTCGCCGCCGAGGTGCTCCCCGCCAACACCAAGATGATCAAGGTGTTCACGGACGCCGGCTACACCCAGAAGCGCAGCTTCGAGGACGGCTCCGTCCGGCTCCACCTCGACCTGGAGCCCACCGACCGCTCCCTCGCCGTCCAGCGCGCCCGCGAGCAGCGCGCCGAGGCCCGCTCCGTCCAGCGGCTCCTCGCCCCCGGCTCGGTCGCCGTCGTCGGCGCCGGGCGCACCCCCGGCGGCGTCGGCCGCACGGTCCTGCGGAACCTGCTGGGCGCCGGCTTCACCGGCCAGGTGTACGCGGTCAACCCCGCGCTCGACGCCCCCGCGGCCGTCCTCGACGGCGTGCCCGCCTTCCCCTCGGTCGCCGCCATCGGCGCCGCCGTCGACCTCGCGATCGTCGCCGTCCCCGCCGAGCGGGTCCCCGAGGTCGTCGCCGACTGCGGCGAGCACGGCGTGCGCGGCCTCGTCGTCCTCTCCGCCGGATACGCCGAGAGCGGCACCCGGGGCCGCGAGCGGCAGCGCGCCCTGGTCCGGCAGGCCCGCTCGTACGGCATGCGGATCATCGGCCCCAACGCCTTCGGCATCATCAACACCGCCGACGACGTCCGGCTCAACGCCTCCCTCGCCCCCGAGATGCCCGCCGCCGGCCGCATCGGCCTCTTCACCCAGTCCGGCGCCATCGGCATCGCCCTCCTCGCCGGGCTGCACCGGCGCGGCGCGGGGCTCTCCTCCTTCATCTCCGCCGGCAACCGCGCGGACGTCTCCGGCAACGACTTCCTCCAGCACTGGTACGACGACCCGGCGACCGACGTCGTGCTGCTCTACCTGGAGTCGATCGGCAACCCGCGCAAGTTCACCCGGCTCGCCCGCCGCACCGCCGCCGTCAAACCGGTCGTCGTCGTCAAGGGCGCCCGCCACAGCGGCAGCGCCCCGCCCGGCCACCGGGTCCCCGTCACCCGCATCCCGCACGCCACCGTCTCCGCGCTGCTCCGCCAGGCCGGCGTCATCCGCGTCGACACCGTCACCGAGCTCGTCGACGCCGGACTGCTCCTCGCCGGACAGCCGCTGCCCGCCGGACCGCGCGTCGCGATCCTCGGCAACTCGGAGTCCCTCGGCCTCCTCACGTACGACGCCTGCCTCACCGAGGGGCTGCGCCCGCAGCGGCCCCTGGACCTGACCACCACCGCCACCCCGGCCGACTTCCGGGACGCGCTCGCGGCGGCCCTCGCCGACGACTCCTGCGACGCGGTCGTCGTCACCGCGATCCCCTGGGTCGGCATCGAGGGCACCACCGAGGTGCTCGCCGCCTCCCTCCGCGAGGCCGTCGCCGGCAGCGGTGCCGCCGGCGCCGCCAAGCCGGTCGTCGTCGTCCACGTCGAGATGGGCGGCCTCGCCGAGGCCCTCTCCGCCGCCACCAGCACCCGCCCCGCACCCCCGCGCACCCGCCGCCCGGCCGCCGCGCCGACGGCCCCGGAGACCGCCGTCCCCGCCCAGCAGCCGGCCCAGGACCCGCAGGACCCGGCCCCGCCCGCCCCCGCGCGGAACATCCCCGCCTACCCCGCCGCCGAGCGGGCCGTCCGCGCGCTCGCCGAGGCCGTGCGGTACGGACAGTGGCGGCGGCAGGCCGCCGAGCCGGGACGCGTACCGGAGTACGACTCCATCGACGAGGCCGGCGCCGCCGCCCTCATCGACCGGGTGCTCGGCGAGCGGGGCGCCGGACAGGAGTCCCGGGGCGTGACCCTCACCACCGACGAGGCCGGCGAGCTGCTCGGCCGGTACGGCATCGAGGTCCGCCCCACCCTGCCCGCGCCCGGGCCCGACGAGGCCGTGGCCGCCGCCGCCCGGCTCGGCTACCCGGTGGCGCTCAAGACCACCGCCCCCCATCTGCGCCACCGCCCCGACCTCGGCGGCGTCCGCCTCGACCTGGCGACCGAGGAGCAGCTGCGCACCGCCTACGCCGAGCTCACCGAGGCCCTCGGCAAGCCCGCCGAGCTCCAGCCCGTCGTCCAGGCGATGGTGCCCCGGGGCGTGGATACCGTCGTGCGCGCCGCCATCGACCCCGCCGCCGGCGCCGTGCTCTCCTTCGGCCTGGCCGGCGCAGCCTCCGAACTGCTCGGCGACACCGCCCACCGGCTGGTTCCGGCCACCGACCGGGACGCCGCCGAGCTGGTCCGCTCCATCCGCACCGCCCCGCTGCTCTTCGGCTGGCGCGGCTCGGCCCCCGTCGACACCCCCGCCCTGGAGGAGCTGCTGCTCCGGGTCTCCCGGCTCGTCGACGACCATCCGGAGATCGTCTCCGTCGCGCTCGAACCGGCCGTGGTCGCCCCCACCGGCGTCTCCGTCCTCGGCGCCGCGGTCCGCCTCGCCCCGGCCGCCCCCACCACCGACCTCGGCCCCCGCCGCCTGCCCGGCTACTGACGGGCCGGAGGGGGTCCGCAGCCCCGTAGGATGGAGTCCATGGCGAAGACCGGTACGACGACCCAGGGGCTGCGCGCGGCGATCGAGCGCAGCGGCTACTACCCGGCACTCGTGGCCGAGGCGGTGGAGGCCGCCGTCGGCGGCGAGGACGTCGCGTCGTACGTGGTCCACCAGGAGACCACCTTCGACGCCAACGAGGTCCGGCGCCACGTCACCGTGCTGGTGCTCACCCCGAGCCGCTTCATCGTCAGCCACACCGACGAGCAGGCCGCCGACAACAGCTCCCCGAGCCCGTACGCCACCACGTCCACCGAGTCCGTGAAGCTCGACCGGATCTCGTCGGTCGTGGTCAGCCGGGTCGTCGCCAACCCGGAGTCGTACACCCCGGGCACCGTGCCCCGCGAGGTCGTCCTCACCATCGGCTGGGGCGCCGTCTCCCGGATCGACCTGGAGCCCGCCGCCTGCGGCGACCCGAACTGCGACGCCGACCACGGCTACACCGGCAACGCCACCGCCGACGACCTCAGCCTGCGGGTCAGCGAGGCCGGCGACGGCCCGGACACCGTCCGGCAGACCCTCACCTTCGCCCAGGCGCTCTCCGAGGCCACCGCCGCCACCGCGCCGACGGCCGGCCGCTGATGGCGCAGCCGACCTCCCTCGCCCACGGCTGGCCCGACGAACCGGAACTGCTCGCCCCGGCGAGCGCCCCGGTGCCCGAGTACGGCTCCGGCTCCCTCGCCGACCTGCTGCCCACCCTCGTCGCGGGACAGGGCGTGCCCGGCTTCGAGGCGCGGATCGCCGAGCTGACCCCCGCCGACCGCGTCTGCGTCTTCCTCGTGGACGGACTCGGCTGGGAGCAGATCAAGGCCCACCCGGACGAGGCCCCCTACCTGGCCTCGCTGCTCGCCACCTCGCGCGGCGGCACCGGCCGGCCGATCACCGCCGGCTTCCCCGCCACCACCGCGACCTCGCTCGCCTCCGTCGGCACCGGCCGCGCCCCCGGCACCCACGGCCTGGGCGGCTACACGGTCCGCGACCCGCGGAGCGGCGAGCTGATGAACCAGCTCAAGTGGCGCCCCTGGACCGATCCCAAGGTCTGGCAGCCGTACCCGACCGTCTTCCAGCTGGCCCACGAGGCCGGGATCCACACCGCCCAGGTGTCCTCCCCGATCTTCGCGCAGACCCCGCTCACCCAGATCGCGCTGAGCGGCGGCACCTTCCACGGGCACCTCTCCGGCGAGGAGAGGATGGACGTCGCCGCCGCGCAGCGGGCCGGCGGCGACCGCTCGCTGGTCTACACGTACTACAGCGAACTCGACGGCGCCGGGCACCGCTTCGGCATCGACTCCGACGCCTGGCGCGGCCAGCTGATGCTGGTCGACCGGCTGGCGCGACGCCTCGCCGAGCAGCTGCCCGCCCGCTCGGCGCTGTACATCACCGCCGACCACGGCATGGTCGACGTGCCCTTCGACGAGGAGCACCGCATCGACGTCGACGAGGACTGGGAGCTGCGCGCCGGCGTCGCCCTCCTCGGCGGCGAGGGCCGCGCCCGGCACGTCTACGCCGTCCCCGGCGCCGAGGCGGACGTCCTCACCTGCTGGCGCGAGGTCCTCGGCGAGCAGTTCTGGGTCGCGGGCCGCGACGAGGCCATCGAGCTCGGCTGGTTCGGCGACACGATCGACGAGCGGGTGTACGGCCGGATCGGCGACGTCGTCGCCGCCGCCCACCAGGACGTGGCCCTCGTCGCCTCCGTCGGCGAGCCGCTGGAGACCCGGATGACCGGCATGCACGGGTCGATGACCCCGGCCGAGCAGCTGGTGCCGCTCCTCGAAGTCCGCTCCTGACCGCACCCCGTCCCCTCCCCGACTTCCCCGACCCGAAAGGTCCCCGACCCGTCATGCCCGAGCTGGTGTTCTTCTCCGGAACGATGGACTGCGGAAAGAGCACGCTGGCGCTCCAGATCGCGCACAACCGCGACGCGCGCGGACTCCAGGGCGTGATCTTCACCCGGGACGACCGGGCGGGCGCCGGCAAGCTGTCCTCGCGGCTCGGCCTGGTGACCGAGGCCGTCGAGGCCCCCGAGGGCATGGACGTCTACGGGTACCTCGTCGACCAGCTCTCCCAGGGCGGCAAGGCCGACTACGTGATCGTCGACGAGGCGCAGTTCCTCGCCCCGGTCCAGATCGACCAGCTCGCGAGGATCGTCGACGACCTCGGGCTCGACGTCTACGCCTTCGGGATCACGACCGATTTCCGCACCAAGCTCTTCCCCGGCTCGCAGCGCCTGATCGAGCTCGCCGACCGGATCGAACAGCTCCAGGTCGAGGCGCTGTGCTGGTGCGGCGCCCGGGCCACCCACAACGCCCGGACCGTCGGCGGCCACATGGTGGTCGAGGGCGAGCAGGTCGTCGTCGGCGACGTGAACACGGCCGCGGAGGTCGTCGGGTACGAGGTGCTGTGCCGCCGCCACCACCGCCGGCGGATGACGAGCGCCAGCAGCCGGGCGGCCTCCCTGTCGCCGGACGTGCTGCCGGTGACGCCCGCCTGAGGCCCCGCCGGGCGGTGACACCGGGTGTTCACCTCCGGGCTGCCGGGAGATCGCCGGGTGATCCACTTCGGGTCGCCCGAACCAGGAGTAATGGGTTCGTCCCGCCGTGCGTTCGCCGCGGGTGATCGACGAGAGCCCCGTGCTCCCTGGAGGACCCGTGCCACCCGCCGCCACGCCCGCGCCCGACCCTGTCCGGGACGGGGCGCGGGGCGGCCCCCGCCCGGCCCGGAACCCGCTGCTGCTCGCCCCCGCCGGCGCCGGACTGCTCACGGCGGCCGTGTTCGTGCTGGCCACCGCGCTCGCCCGCAGCCACCCGCTGGGCCCCTACACCCGCAACGTCGTCGACCTGGGCCAGCAGTACCTCCCGTACCACGCCTACTGGCGCGCCTTCCTGCTCGGCGACACCCACGGGGACGCCTTCCTCAACTGGAACTCCGGCTTCGGCGCGGGCTTCCTCGGCGACATCGGCACCTATCTGAGCAGCCCCTTCTCGCTGCTCGTCGTCCTCTTCCCGGCGGACCGGCCGGAACTGGCGCTGTACGTCATCACCGCCCTCAAGATCACCGCCGCGGGCGCGGCGATGGCCGCGCTGCTGATCCGGCTCCGCCCGGCGGCCCGCCCCGGCCCGTGGCCGCTCGCCGCCCTCCTCGGCGCCGCGTACGCGCTCTCCGGCTGGACCTTCAACCACGGCGCCTCCGTGCCCATGTGGCTCGACGGCCTCATCGCCTTCCCGCTGCTCTGCCTGGTGGCCGAGTGGGCCAGGGCCGGCCGGCGGCCGGTGCTCGGCCCGCTCGTCGTCGCCGTCGCCTGGATCGCCAACTTCTACACCGCCTACATGGCCACCCTCGGCGCGGCGCTCTTCCTCGCCGTCCGGCTCTGCACGGCCGACCCGGAGGAGGAGGGCGCCCCGCGCGCGTGGCCCGGCGCCCTGCTGCGCGCCGTGCGGACCGTGGCCCTCGGCGTCGGGCTCGCCGCCCCGCTCGTCCTCGTCGTCTTCAGCGGGACGAAGTACGCCGACCCGACCCCCGAGACCGTCTTCGCGCCCGCCGGCTGGACCGAGCTGCTCGGCCGCTTCCTGCCCGCCACCGCCAACGTGAACACGCCGGCGCTCTTCATCGGCACGCCCGCGCTCGTCCTCGCCCTCAGCCTGCCCTTCAACAAGGCGGTCGCCCCGCGCGTCCGGCTCGCCTGGACCGCGCTGATCGTCCTGGTGACGCTCTCCCTCCAGTGGGGGCCGACCCACCTCCTCTGGCACGCGGGCGCCTCGCCCAACGGCAACCCCTACCGCCAGACCTTCGTCCTGTGCGGCCTGCTGCTGATCGCCGCCTGGCTGTCCGCCGCCCCCGCGCCGCCCCGCCCGGCCGCCCTGCTCGGCGCCGCCGCCGTCGTCGGGGCGCTCGCCCTCGCCGCCCGGGGCAGCGCCGACATCGACACCTGGACCTACCCCGCCGCGGGCGCCGCCGTCCTGCTCGCCCTCGCCGCCGCGCTGCTCGCCCGCCGCGCCCGGCGGCCCGCCCTCGTGGCCACCGCCGCCGTGCTGCTGCTCGCCGCGCAGGCGGGGGAGGCGGCCGTCAGCGGGATGCGCGTCGAGGCGCGGCAGCGCGCCGACGTCGCCTGGTCGCCCCGGATCGGCCCGTGGCAGCGCGCGGTGGCCGCCGAGGTCGCCCGCGCCGACGCCTGGCCCGCGTACCGCACCGACCCCGGCCCGCTGCCCGGCGGCAACGAACCGCTGCTCCTCGGCGGCGAGGGCGCCGACGCCTACTCCAGCCTCACCACCGAGAACACCTCCCGGACCCTGGACTCCCTCGGCTTCGGCCACTACGCCAAGGGCCGGCACCCCGAGACCCTCGACAACCCCGTCACCGACGCGATCTTCTCCATCGGCACCCGGATCCGCTCCGAGGCCGACGGGCCGGTACGCCAGGACGCCGCGCCCGGCGGCACCGCGACCGCCACCACCACCCCCGAACCGCCGCTCGTCACCGTCCACCCCGCCGGGAACGCCGCCGTGGACCCCGAGGAGTCCGCCTTCCGCAACCAGGAACTCCTCCTCGGCTCCTCCGTGTACACGCTGCCCGCCGTCCGCCGGGCCGGCACCACCCTGACCGCCCGCTGCCCGGCCGGCACCGACGTCTGGTTCTGGGCGCCCGAGTACAAGGGCACCGCCGCCCTCGCCGGCGCCGCCCCCGCCGACTTCGACGGCCGGCCGCCCGCCGTCCGCGCCGCCATGCGGGCCCTCGGCACCGTCCCGGCCGGCGGCGAGGTCCGGATCGAGCTGGTCACCGACGGGACGCCCACCCTGCCCCGGCAGCCCGTCGGCTGCCTCGACCGGGGCCGGCTCGCCACCGCCGTCGCCCGCCTCACCGCCACCGGCGCCACCCGGGTCACGACCACCGGCCACGGCCTCACCGCCGAGCTGCCGCCCGGCAGCACCGGCGTCGCCGTCGTCGCCGTCCCCCGCGCCACCGGCTGGCGGTGTGCGGCCGGCGACGCCGAGCCCGTCTCCGCCCGCTCCCACCGGGGCCTGCTCGCCGTCCCCCTCGACGGCCGCGCGACCCGGGTGAGCTGCTCCTTCCGGCCCCCCGGCGTCCGGCTCGGCGCCGCCGCCGGAGCCGCCGCCCTGCTCGCGCTCCTCGCCACGGCCGTCCTCGCCCGGCGCCGCGCGCGGCGGTCGGCGGACGGTTCGCACGAGGGACGGCAAGAGTTCACCGACCGTCCACACGAGGCTCGTTCGGGCGGCCAGGACGCCGATTACGCTGCCCGCCGTACCGGCGCCTGACAGCCGGAATCCACCTCCGCTTCCACCTCCGCCCGACCTCCTGTTCCCGATCCAGTGTGGGGATTCTCCGCGTGCCCAAACTCTCCGTCGTCGTCCCCTTCCACAACGTCGGGCCGTACGCCCCCGACACCGTGCGCAGCCTCGCCCACAACGCGGACCCGGATTTCGAGTTCCTGCTGATCGACGACTGCTCCACCGACGAGACCCCGGACGTCCTCGACCGCTGGAAGGACCGCATCCCCAACACCCGGGTCATCCGCCACGAGACCAACCTCGGCGTCGCCCAGGCCCGCAACACCGGCATCGACGCCGCCACCGGCGACTACCTCACCTTCCTCGACGGCGACGACTGGTACGCCCCCGGCCACCTCCGCGCCGCCGTCGACGGCATAGAGCGCCTCGGCTGCGACTTCGCCCGCACCGACCACGTCCTCGCCGAGGGCCGCAAGCGGAACATCAAGTACGCCCCCGCCAAGGTCCGCGACGCCGTCATGGACCCCCGCGACGGCATCGCCCCGGCCAGCATGATCACGATGGTGGACTACCCCTTCGTCCCCTTCGGCGTCTACGGCCGCACGCTCTTCGAGAACGGCGAGTCCCGCTTCGAGACCAAGCTGCGCACCGCCGAGGACCGGCTCTGGGTCTGGCGCCTCCACCTCAAGGCCACCACCTACGCCGCCCTCTCCCTGCACGGCGTCTTCTACCGCCGCGGCGTCACCACCTCGCTCACCCAGATCAGCGACAACCGCCAGCTGGACTTCATCCCCTCCTACGACCTGCTCCTGGAGGAGGTCTCCCGGGACCGCGACGCCGACCGCTTCCTGCCGAAGGCCGTCCGCACCTACTGCGCGATGATCGCCTTCCACGTGAACAAGGCCGGCACGTACGAGCCCGAGGTCGCCCAGCGGCTGCGCGCCGACGTCGCCGACGCCCTGCACCGCATGCCGCAGGACGTCCTCGAAGAGACCCTCGCCACCATGGACACCCCCCGCGCCACCCTTCTGCGGAGCCTGCGCGAGACCGGAAGGACCGTCTGAGAATGACCACCGACACCACCACGGTCCAGATCTTCCAGGTCTCCACCCTCTACGGCGCCGCGACCGTCGCCGCCGCGATCGACGCCGGACTGTACGGCGCCCCCGGCGACGCCCGCCGCCTCCTGCTGCTCTCGCACAACGCCGAGATCCCGGAGACCGCGCTCCGCCTGGAGACCATGACCGGCTACCCGCGGATCGCCGCCCGCTTCGACGGCGTCCTCGACTGGAACGAGACGATCCACCCGTACCACCCGGCCGCCTGGGCCCCCCGCCCCGAGGAGACCCCGCTCTGGCAGCGCGTGCTCCGCACCGCCTGGGACCTCGGCACCGCCCGCGTCGAGCTGATCGTGGAGTCCATCCAGGTCAACCCGGCCAAGGCGCTCGGCGCCTGCTTCCCGGAGAGCAGCGTGGAGGTGTACGCCGACGGGCTGATGAGCTACGGCCCCACCCGCACGGACGTCGCCCAGTCCCTGGCCTGCCGGATCCGCCGGCTGCTCCACCTCGACCTGGTGCCGGGCCTGACGCCGATGCTCCTCACCGAGTACGGCACCCCGTCCGAGCTCGTCCCCGACGCCGCCTTCCGCGCGGTCCTCGCCGAGATCGCCGCCGACGCCGGCGACGACCCGGCGGTCGCCGCCGCCGTGGCCGCGCGGCCGACCGCGCTGCTCCTCGGCCAGTACCTGGCCGCGCTCGGCCTCCTCACCGTCGAGGAAGAGGAGGAACTGCACGTCCGGATGCTCCGCGGCGCCGCCGCCCTCGGCCACCGCAGCCTCGTCTTCAAGCCGCACCCCACCGCGCCGGCCGGCTACTCGACCGCGCTCCGCGAGGCGGCCGAGGAGGCCGGGGTCCGGCTCACCGTCCTCGACGTGCCGCTGCTCGCCGAGACCTTCTACGAGCGCTGCGAGCTGGAGCTCGTCGTCGGTTGCTTCTCCACGGCGATGCTCACCGCCGCCGTCTACTACGGGGTGCCGATCGCCCGGGTCGGCACCGAGGAGCTCCTCGAACGGCTGACCCCCTTCGAGAACAGCAACCGGATCCCGCTCACCGTGGTCGACCACCTCGTCCCCGACCTGGAGAGCGGCGAGGACCCGGCCGTCCCCGGCCCCGCGCCCGACTCGCTCGCCCCGCTGGTCCGGGCGGTGAGCTACTGCATGCGGCACAAGGCCCACCCCGGCATGCGGGCGGAGACCGAGCTGTACCTGGCGGCGCACCACGCCGACCCGGCGGTCGCGCACCACTTCGGCACCGTGCGCCTCACCCAGCTGGGCCTCCCGGGCGGCGAGCCCGTCCAGGCCGGAGGCGCGCCGCTCCGCCGGGGCCTCGTCCGCGGCCGCCGCTGACCCGGGGGCGCGGCGCCGTCAACGGTCGCGGGACCTCACGAGGGTGAACACCGCGCCCTCCGGGTCCGCGACCAGGGCGAGCCGCCCGGCCGTGCCGTCCCGGGGCGGCCGCAGCACCTGGCCGCCCAGCTCGGACACCAGCCGGGCCGCCGCGTCCGTGTCGGCCACCTCGAAGTACGTCATCCAGTGCGGGCCCCGGTCCCGGGGCAGCTCCTCGCCCACCCCGTGCAGCGAGGCGACCGGGCGCCCGTCCACGTGCAGGGTGGCGTAGTCGAAGTCGGCCGAGACCACCGGCTCGACCTCGTACCCGAAGACCGTCCGGTAGAACTTGCCGACGGTCGCCGTCTCGTACGTGAGCAGCTCGTTCCACACCGGCGTCCCGGGCGGTCCGGCGAGCGCGGTGCCGTGGTGGGCCTCCGCCTGCCAGACGCCGAAGACGGCGCCCGCCGGGTCGGCGCAGATGACCATGCGGCCGGCCTCGCCCGCGTCCAGCGGGCCCACCGCGACCGTGCCGCCGCAGCAGCGGATGGACTCCGCCGTCTCGTCGGCGTCCTGGGTGGCCAGATAGGTGGTCCAGGCGATGTTCAGATGCCGGTCCGGGGGCAGCTGGCCGATGCCGGCCACCTCCCGGCCGCCCAGCAGCGCCCGTACGTACGGGCCGAGCTGCTGCGGTCCCGGGACGAACTCCCAGCCGAAGAGTGCCTGGTAGAACTCCTGCGTCGCGTCGATCCCGTGCACCATCAGACTCACCCAGCAGGGTGTTCCCGGGCTGCGTCGAGCCGCCTCGGTCATGGTCACTCTCTCCTCGGACCTGGTCGTGACCGTGCCCCGCCGCCGGGTGGATCCGCCGGGCCGCGCACGGCGCGCCCCGGTCGCACCCTTCCTGGCGCGATCCTTCGGGAGGACGCCGGGTCCGTCCCCGGCGCGGGCATGGCTGCGCGAGGATGGCCCCATGAAGCCCATCATCTCCGCAAGCGAACTCGCGAGCGAGTCGGCGGGAGCCCGCCCGCCGGTCCTGCTGGACGTGCGCTGGACCCTCGGGGGCCCGCCCGGCCGCCCGGCGTACGAGGCCGGGCACCTGCCCGGAGCCGTCTACGTGGACCTCGACACCGAACTGGCCGGACCGCCCGGGGAGGGCGGCCGGCATCCGCTGCCCGACCCGGAGGCGTTCGGGGCGGCCATGCGCCGGGCGGGGGTCCGGGCCGACCGTCCCGTGGTGGTGTACGACGGCGGGCTCGGCTGGGGCGCCGCCCGGGCCTGGTGGCTGCTGCGCTGGGCGGGCCACCCGGACGTGCGGGTGCTCGACGGCGGCCTGGCCGCCTGGCCGGGGGAGCTGACGGCGGAGGTGCCGCGGCCGGAGCCCGGCGACTTCACGCCGAAGCCGGGCGGACTGCGGCTGCTCGACGCGGACGAGGCGGCGGCGCTGGCCCGCTCGGGGCTGCTCCTGGACGCCCGGGCCGCCGAGCGCTACCGGGGCGACGTGGAGCCGATCGACCGGGTCGGCGGACACATCCCGGGCGCCCACTCGGCCCCGACGACGGAGAACGTGGCCGCGGACGGCCGCTTCCTCCCGGCCGGCGAGCTGCGCGAGCGGTTCGCCGCGCTGGGCGCGGCGGAGGCGGCGGAGGTCGGCGTCTACTGCGGTTCGGGCGTCTCCGGCGCCCACGAGGTGCTGGCCCTGGAGCTGGCCGGCATCCCGGCGGCGCTCTACGCCGGCTCCTGGTCCGAGTGGTCCTCGGACCCGTCCCGCCCGGTGGCCACCGGACCGGACCCCCGGTAGGACGCGGGAGGGGGGGCCCCCCCCGCCCCGGGGGGGGCGGGCGGCGGGGGGGG
>NZ_JBHYKM010000044.1:53317-60623 GCF_042741435.1 Streptomyces sp. NPDC058955
GAGCTCTCTCGCGCGCGACACAGCGCCACCCCGCGCGCGCGTCCCCCCCCGCCCCCCCCCCACGCCCCCGCGCAGCCCCCCCCCCCCCCCCCGCCCCCCCGCGCCCCCACGATCCGCGGTGTGCCTCGGTCCTGCCTCGTGCGTCAGTCCTGCTTCTTCCTGCGGGTGCCGAAGACGATCTCGTCCCAGCTGGGGACGGCCGCCCGGCGGCCCGGGCGGACGCCGTCGGCCTCCGCCTGCCGGTCGGTCGCGCCGTGCAGCCGGTCGCGGTGGCCGGAGACGGAGCGGGGCATGAGGACGTCGGCGTAGGCCGCGCCCGCCCCGGCGGAGGCGGCGGGAGCCGGCGGCTCCTCCGCCTCGACCTCGTCGGACGGCTCGGTGTCGGGCTGCTCGGGGACCACCAGGTCGCCGCGGAAGCTCGGCACCGCCTCCAGGAGGCTGGTGAGCGAGTCCCGCTCCTCCTCCGGCTCCGCCGCCGAGGCGGTCAGCGGCGCCCGGTCGAGCTGCCGGTCCAGGGCCCGGTCGAGCGGCCGGTCCAGGGTGCGGTCCAGCGGCCGGTCCCGGGGCAGCCGGGCGATCCTCGGTACGAAGGGGAAGCTCGGCTCCGGCGCGGCGGCGAGGGTGTCGTCGGTCTCGCCGATCAGCGCCCGCGCCTCGTCGTCCACGGCCTGGACGAGCCGGCGCGGCGGGTCGTAGGTCCAGCTGGCGGTGTGCACCTCGCCGGCGACCCGGTAGACGAGCAGCACCTCCCAGGTGCCGTCGTCGCGCCGCCAGGAGTCCCACTGCACGGTGTCCTTCTCGGCGCCACGCAGCAGCAGCCGCTCCTGCACCGCCTCGCCGAGCTGGGGGCCGCTGTTCTCGCCGGGCCGGCGCACCGGGGTCTTGCGGGCGCGCTCGGCCATGAAGGCGCGCTCGGCGAGCACGGGGCCCTCGAAGCGGCGGACGCGGTCGACGGGGATGCCGGCGAGCTGGGCGACCTCCTCCGCGGAGGCACCGGCTCGTATCCGGGCCTGGATGTCGCGGGGGCGGAGGTGGCTCTCGACCTCGATCTCGATCTGGCCGAGGCGCGCCCGGTCGTTGCGCACGGCGGCCCGCAGCCGCTCGTCGATCGGAAGCGTGTACTCCGTGCTGTCGGCAGCCTTGAGCACCAGTCGTGTGCCGTCGTTGGAGACGGCCACGACACGCAGTTCGGGCATGGGGACCTCCCGGGTGGTGCCTGCCGACGTCACGTGCGTCGCTGCTTCCGCTAGTCGAGTGTGGCCTGCCCGGGTGCAGCCTGCCACTACCTTGCCGAGTTGCCCGGCGTGTCGGGCGTGGACCCCGGTCCGCCGTTATGGCACGGTTACCTGTTCACTACCCGGAGTGACTGGGCGTCACACTGGGTAGCGGTTCCGTTCCCGGGCGCCCCGGAAGGCGTCCGGACCCAGGGTTCGTCAATGTACTCCATTCGGGCCACTCGGGTGGACCGGCGCGCCGCCCAACTTCTCGGGGTGGGCGGGAGTTGAGCCTCCGTCTCCATTCCTCCCGCGTGGCACTCTTCACAGAACCCCCTGAACCGGAACTATTCGCTTCGCTCATTTGTCCCTTCTGGGTGCACGGTGGAACAGATGAGCAAGCAGAGGGTGGAGATGCGTCACAGGCAGCCGGCCGACACGGACGAACCGGAGATACGGACCCCGGGGCCCGGGAACGAGCCCCCGGAGCCCGGGGGCGAGGCCAAGCGGAAGATCGACCTGAGCGTGCCTCAGGTGGCCGGCAGCGCCCTCGCGGCGGTGATCGCCGCCAAACTCGCCTCCACCCTCGGCGTCTACGGGACCATCCTCGGCGCCGGCGTGATCAGCGTCATCGCCACCTGCGGCGGGCCGCTCTTCCAGCAGCTCTTCAAGCGCACCGGCGAGCAGATGCGGGACGTGACCACCGCCGCCAAGCCGAAGGCGCGTCAGGTCCCCGCCGCCCCCTCCGCCTTCCCCGCGGACGACCGCCACACCCTGATGCTCGGCACCGT
The DNA here is from genome assembly GCF_042741435.1 of Streptomyces sp. NPDC058955. Taxonomy (NCBI): domain Bacteria; kingdom Bacillati; phylum Actinomycetota; class Actinomycetes; order Kitasatosporales; family Streptomycetaceae; genus Streptomyces; species Streptomyces sp. NPDC058955. Next base: position 55,323 of record NZ_JBHYKM010000044.1, read on the forward strand.
CCCCGAGCCCGCCGCGCCGTTCCCGTACGACGACGCGTTCGGCGCGGCCACCACCCACGGCACCCGGCTGCGCGGCTGGAGGCGCCCGGTGCTGGCCGCCGCCCTCGTCTTCGGCGTCACCATGGGCGGCATCACCACCTACGAGCTGGTCTCCGGCGAGGACTTCAGCGGCACCAAGGGCACCACCACCTTCGGCTCGGTGGTCCGCGGCGGCGACGGCGGACAGCGCAACGTCCCCGAGGAGCGGGAGGAACAGCGACAGCGGGACCAGGGGGACGAGCCGCAGGCACCCGCCCCGACCGGCTCCGCGGGCCAGGACGGCACCCGGGAGCCCGGGGACGGGACCGGCACGGACGCCACACCGTCCACCGGCGCCACCCCCGACCCCGGGACCGGGACGCCGAGCGGCGACGCGACCACCGCGCCGACCCCGGACCCGACCGGCTCCGAGGACGGCGGCACGGACCCGACGCGGGAGCCCACCGACCCGACGACGGACCCGACGGCCCCCGCCACGCCGTCCGCTCCCACCGACGCCCCCACCACGGGCCCGGCCGTCCAGGACGCCCCCACGGCCCCGTCCGGCGACACCGCCGGATGAGTCCCCGTCAGTCGCCCAGCACCCGCCGCAGGTAGTCGTTGCCGAAGCGGCGGTCCGGGTCGAGCCGGTCGCGCAGCGCCGTGAACTCGGCGAAGCGCGGATAGGCGGCCGCCAGCTGGGCGGCGTCCCGGGTGTGCACCTTCCCCCAGTGCGGCCGGCCCCCGTGGGCAGTCATGATGCGCTCCACCGCGGTGAAGTACCCGCGGTGGGGCGTTCCCTTGTAGAGGTGCACCGCGATGTAGACCGTCTCCCGGCCGGAGGCGGTGGAGAGCGCGATGTCGTCGGCGGGCGCGGTGCGCACCTCCACCGGGAAGCTCACCTTCAGCGGCGAGCCCTCCACCATCGCCTTCAGCTCGCGCAGCGCCGTCGTCGCGGCCTCCCGCGGCAGCGCGTACTCCATCTCCAGGAAGCGGACCCGGCGCGGGGACGTGAAGACCTTGTACGGGATGTCGGTGTACGTCCGGGCGGAGAGCGCGCGGCTGGAGATCCGGGCGATCGCCGGGATGGCCGGCGGCACCGCGCGGCCGAGCGAGCAGGCCGCCTGGAAGACCCCGTTGGAGAGGAACTCGTCCTCGAACCAGCCGCCGAGGCGGGGCAGCGGGGCGGCCGGACCGGCGCTGCGGTTGTTGCGCTTGGTGTTGCAGTTGTCCGTGTGGGGGAACCAGTAGAACTCGAAGTGCTCGTTCTCCGCGTGCAGCTCGTCGAAGTCTGCGAGCACCCGGTCGAGGCGCATCGGCTCCTCCCGCGCGGTGAGCAGGAAGACCGGCTCGACGGCGAAGGTGATCGCGGTGACCACGCCGAGCGCGCCGAGTCCGATCCGGGCCGCCGCGAAGACCTCAGGGCGCTCCTGCTCGGAGCAGGTCAGCAGGGTCCCGTCCGCCGTCACCAGCTCCAGGGCGCGGATCTGGGCCGCGAGGGAGGCGGAGTCGCGGCCGGTGCCGTGGGTGCCGGTCGAGGTGGCCCCGGCGACCGTCTGCTCCATGATGTCGCCCATGTTCGTGAGCGACAGGCCCTCCCGGGCCAGCGCCACGTTGAGCCGCTTCAGCGGAGTGCCCGACTCCACCGTCACCGTCATCGCCTCGCGGTCGATCCGGCGGATCCCGGTGAGCAGGTCCGGGCGGATCAGGACGCCGTCGGTGGCCGCGATCGAGGTGAAGGAGTGGCCGGTGCCGACCGTCTTCACCCGCAGCCCGTCCTCGGCGGCCCGGCGGATCTCGGCGGCCAGCTCCTCGGCCGAGGCCGGGCTCGCCTCCCGCGCCGGGCGGGAGGAGACGTTCCCCGCCCAGTTACGCCACGGGCTGCCCGTCCTGGCGCTCCCCGGTCCCGCTGTCCTCGTGCTCATCTCGCCCCTCCCGGTTCGGCACCGGCCTGCGCAGCCGGCGGTGGCCGAGCAGGCCCACCACGACCGCGAGCGCGCCCGAGACGACGGGCACCACGTACGCCGACTCCGCCCCCGAGGCGTCGACCACCCAGCCGGCCGCCGAGGAACCGAGCGCCACACCGATCGCGAGGCCGGTGCCGGTCCAGGTCATGCCCTCGGTGAGCTGGGTGTGCGGTACGTGCTTCTCGACGAGGGCCATCGTGGTCACCATCGTCGGCGCGATGGAGAGGCCCGCGACAAAGAGCGCCACGGCCAGCAACGGCAGGTTCCCGGCCAGTAGGAGGGGGATCATACTCACGGCCATCGCGCAGACGCCGAGCAGCCACCGGCGGGACGGCTCGCCCTTGAGGTGCAGCAGCCCGAAGACCGCGCCGGCCAGGCAGGAGCCCAGCGCGTAGACGGCGAGGACCAGGCTGGCGGCCGCCTTCTGGCCCCGCTCCTCGGCGAAGGCCACGGTCACCACGTCCACCGAGCCGAAGATCGCGCCGGTGGCGACGAAGGCCAGGGCGAGGACCTGGAGGCCGGGGGAGCGGAGCGCCGAACCGCCCTTGGCGGCGGGCTGCGGGTGCGGCTCCGGCTCGGTGTCCCGCTGGGCGGTCAGCCAGAAGACGCCGATCGCGAGGAAGACCCCGGCCAGCAGCGGGCCGGCCTCCGGGAACCAGGTCGTCGACAGGCCGATGGAGATGATCGGGCCGAAGATGAAGCACACCTCGTCGACGATCGACTCCCACGAGTACGCCGTGTGCAGCGAGCGCGCGTCGCCCCGGTAGATGCCCGCCCAGCGGGCCCGGGTCATCGCCCCGACGCTCGGCACGACGCCGATCACGGCCGTGAAGGCGAAGAGCGTCCAGTCCGGGGCCTGCTGCTGCACGCAGAGCAGCAGCCCGGTGGCGGCGACGAGGGAGACCAGGGTGACCGGGCGGAGCACCCGCCGCTGCCCGTACCGGTCGACCAGGCGGGACACCTGGGGGCCGAGCACGGCGGCGGACATCGCCAGCGTCGCCGAGAGGGCGCCGGCCAGCCCGTACCGGCCGGTGACCTGGGAGATCATCGTGACGATGCCGATGCCCATCATGGACAGCGGCATCCGGCCCAGGAAACCGGCGACGGAGAACGAGGCGGTACCGGGCGCCGAGAAGATCGCGCGGTAGGGACTGGGCAAGGGGTTCTCCGGCTCTGCGACGCGGCGTGCCGCCCGTTCGTCACGGTCAACACGTGTAATTGAGGTCTAAAGCCTAAGGGTTCGAAGCCGTCGGGTCATCCCCGTATTTCCGGACGGGCCGCACCCCGGGCCGTCGGTGCCGGGTGGGAGGATCGGTGCCATGTCCGATCAGCACGATCCCGCCCCGTACGACGCCCTGCTGCTGCTCTCCTTCGGCGGCCCCGAGGGCCCGGACGACGTCGTCCCGTTCCTGGAGAACGTGACGCGCGGCCGCGGCATCCCCAAGGAGCGGCTCAAGGAGGTGGGGCAGCACTACTTCCTCTTCGGCGGCGTCAGCCCGATCAACGGCCAGAACCGCGCCCTGCTCGACGCGCTGCGGACCGACTTCGCCGAGTCCGGCCTCGGCCTGCCGGTCTACTGGGGCAACCGGAACTGGGCCCCGTACCTCACCGACACCCTCCGCGAGATGGTCCACGACGGGCGCCGCCACATCGCCGTCCTCACCACCAGCGCGTACGCCTCCTACTCGGGCTGCCGCCAGTACCGCGAGAACCTCGCCGACGCGCTCGCCGCCCTGGAGGCGGAGGGCCTGCCGCTTCCCCGGGTCGACAAGCTCCGCCACTACTTCAACCACCCCGGCTTCGTGGAGCCCATGGTGGAGGGCGTCCTCGCCTCCCTCGCCGAGCTCGACGACTCCGTCCGGGCCGGCGCCCACCTCGCCTTCACCACCCACTCCATCCCGGACTCCGCTGCCGACACCTCCGGCCCCGTCGCCGACCACGGCCCCGGCGGCGCCTACGTGAAGCAGCACCTCGACGTGGCCCGGGTCGTCGTCGACGCGGTGCGCGAGCGGACCGGCGTCGACCACCCCTGGAAGCTCGTCTACCAGTCCCGCAGCGGCGCCCCGCACATCCCCTGGCTGGAGCCGGACATCTGCGACCACCTTGAGGAGCTGAGCGCGGCCGGCGCCCCCGCCGCCGTCATGGTGCCGATCGGCTTCGTCTCGGACCACATGGAGGTCCTGTACGACCTCGACACCGAGGCCACCGCCAAGGCCGCCGAGCTGGGCCTCCCGGTCCGCCGCTCCGCCACCGTCGGCGCCGACCCGCGGTTCGCCGCCGCCGTCCGCGAGCTGGTCCTGGAGCGGGCCGCCGCCGAGCGCGGCACGCGCGCGGAGCGGTGCGCCCTGGGCGCCCTCGGCCCCTCCCACGACCTCTGCCCGATCGGCTGCTGCCCGGCCCGCGCCGAGCGCGCCGCCGCCGCCGGTGCCGACAGCCCCTACGCCTGAGGAGCCACGCCGTGACCCCCGTACCCCCGCCCCCGCTCGACGAGCTGCTCGACCTGGCCCTGGAGGCCGCCCGGCGGGCCGGCGCCCTGCTGCGCGACGGCCGGCCCGACGACCTGGCCGTCGCCGCCACCAAGAGCAGCGCCATCGACGTCGTCACCGAGATGGACATCGCCGCCGAGAAGCTGATCACCGGCTTCCTCACCGAGCACCGCCCGCAGGACGGGCTGCTCGGCGAGGAGGGCGCCGCCACCCCCGGCACCAGCGGCGTCCGCTGGGTCATCGACCCCCTCGACGGCACCGTGAACTACCTCTACGGCCTGCCGTCCTGGGCCGTCTCCATCGCCGCCGAGTACCGGGGCGAGACCGTCGTCGGCGTCGTCGAGGCCCCGCTGCGCGGCGAGACCTTCCGCGCCGTCCGCGGCGGCGGCGCGTACCTGGGCGAGCGCCGGCTCGCGGTCCGCACCGCGCCCCCCTTCGACCAGGCCCTGCTCGGCACCGGCTTCGGGTACGTGCAGTCCCGCCGCGCCCACCAGGCCGAGGTGGTCCGGGAGGTCCTGCCGCTGGTCCGGGACATCCGGCGGGGCGGCTCGGCCGCCATCGACCTGTGCGACGTGGCGGCCGGCCGGCTCGACGCCTTCTACGAGCGCGGGCTCAACCCCTGGGACCACGCCGCGGGGGCCCTGATCGCCCGCGAGGCGGGCGCGCGCACCGGCGGACGTCCGGGAGAGCCCGAGTCCGGAGAACTGGCCGTAGCGGCCCCCGAGGGGCTTTTCGGCCCCCTCCAGGAGCTGCTCGACCGGCTCGGCGCCTGGCACGACTGAGAGCGGCCCCGGACACGGCGGTGCCCCGGAGCCGAACGGATCCGGGGC
>NZ_JBHYKM010000045.1:0-1178 GCF_042741435.1 Streptomyces sp. NPDC058955
GCCTCGGCCTGCGCGGGGGCGGCCGGCCACTCGACCGGGGCCGACGGGTCGGGCACGACGGGCGCCGGCTCGGCGGCCGGTGCGGGCGCGGCGGGCGCGGCCCAGGCGGCCGGCCGGTCCTGCGCGTCGGCGGGGCCGGACTGCCGGGCGGCGTCGGCGCGCCAGGCAGTCGCCGGTTCCCTGACCGGGGGTTCCTCGTCGAGGAAGACGGGCCCGGTCTCCTCGACGGCGGCCGGCGCCGGGGCGGCGGCCCGGGCGGGGGGCGGGGGGGGGGCGGGCGCCGCCCCCGGGCCCGGCGCGGGGCTCGGGGCGAGGATCGGCCCGGCCGGCATGGCCGAGGCGGGCGGGACCGGTGCGGCCTCGCCGTCCTTGGGGGCGGGCCGGCTCGTGCCGGGCACCCAGGAGCCGCCGTTCCAGTACCGGATGTATCCGGGGATCGACGGGTCCGGGTAGTACCCCGCCTGCGGTACCTCGCCGCCGCCTCCGGGAGGAGTAGCCACTGCCCCGACTCCGTTCAGTCACAACGTTCCGTCACCACACTAAGGAGGCACAGTAACGAAGAACCTCCGCGAGGGAGGAAAGAGCCCGCGAGAAAGCCCGCCTTCACGCGAAGGAGGACGGAATCACTCACTCCCCGTGAGGTTCGGGCCCCGGACCAGGGGCGGCGGGCGGCCGGAAAAAACTTCCCGAAAAAACTTCCCGAAGTCGCGTAATGAACCGCGTCCGCCGCGCTCTCTCCAGGTGAAGGCCCGTCCGGGGCCCCTACGCGAAAGGCAGTCCGTCATGCGGAACACCGAGCACACCACCGTCGAGCGCGAGCTGGAGCTGAAGCTGGTGCTGTCCCCCGAGCGCTCGGTGCCGGTGCCGGCCCGGCTGGCGTACCGCAGCGACGACCCGTACGCGGTGCACATGACCTTCCACATCGGCTCCGAGCACCCGGTGAACTGGACCTTCGCCCGGGAGCTGCTGGTCGAGGGCGTCTTCCGGGCCTGCGGTCACGGGGACGTGCGGATCTGGCCGACGAAGGTCGACGGCCGCAGCGTGATCCTGATGGCCCTCTCCTCCCCCGACGGCGACGCGCTCCTGGAGGCCCCGTCGGGGGGGGGGTGGGCGGGGGGGGGGGGGGCGCCGAGCCCGGGGCGCCCCGGCGCCCCCGCGGGGGCGCGGGGGCGCGACGC
>NZ_JBHYKM010000045.1:1188-7031 GCF_042741435.1 Streptomyces sp. NPDC058955
TTTGGTCCACGCCCGCCGCGTGATCCTGAGGGCCCTCCCCCCCCCCGACGGCGCCGCGCCCCGGGCGGCCCCGGCGGCGCTGGTGGCCGCCTGGCTGGAGCGGACCCTGCGCGCGGTCCCGCCGGGCACCGAGTCGGAGCGGCTGGGCATCGACGACGGGCTGGCGGAGCTGCTCGCGACCACCGTGGTCGGCGACGACCTGTGGCTGCGCGACCCGTGGCCGTCGGACGAGTCGCAGGACGGCGAGCTGTGAGCCCGTCCCCGTGTCCGTACGGACGGGCTCAGAAGAGCTTTCCGGGGTTGAGCAGTCCGAGCGGGTCGAAGACGCGCTTGATCTCCCGCTGGAGTTCGACGCCGACGGGGCCGAGTTCGCGGGCCAGCCATTCCTTCTTGAGGACGCCGACGCCGTGTTCGCCGGTGATGGTGCCGCCGAGGGAGAGGCCGAGCGCCATGATCGCGTCGAAGGACTCGCGGGCGCGCCGGGACTCGTCCTCGTCGGTGTGGTCGAAGCAGACGACGGGGTGGGTGTTGCCGTCGCCCGCGTGGGCGCAGACGCCGATGGTGAGGGCGTACTTCTCGGCGATGGCGGTGGTGCCGGCGAGCATCTCGGCGAGCCGGGTGCGGGGCACGCAGACGTCGTCGATCATCGTGGCGGGCCTGAGGGTCTCCAGGGCGGTGAGGGAGAGCCGCCGGGCCTGCAGGAGGAGTTCGGACTCGGCGGCGTCGGCGGCCGGGACGACCTCGGTCGCGCCGGCGGCGGTGCACAGCGCGCCGACGGCGGTGAGGTCGGCGGCCGGGTCGGGGGTGTCGAAGGCGCAGAGGAGGAGCGCCTCGGTGGTCTCGGGGAGGCCCATCCTCGCCACCCGGTTGACCGCCTGGACGGTGGTGCGGTCCATGAGTTCGAGGAGCGAGGGGGTGTGGCCGCGCTCCATGATCGCGCAGACGGCGGCGCAGGCGGCGTCCGTGGAGGGGAACTCGGCGGCGAGGACGAGCTGGGCGGGCGGCTGCGGCTTGAGGGCGAGGACGGCCTTCACGACGATGCCGAGGCTGCCCTCGGAGCCGACGAAGAGGCGGGTGAGGTCGTATCCGGCGACGCCCTTGGCGGTGCGCCGGCCGGTGCTGAGGAGGCGTCCGTCGGCGAGGACGACGTCGAGGCCGAGGACGTACTCGGCGGTGACGCCGTACTTGACGCAGCACAGGCCGCCGGAGGCGGTGCCGATGTTGCCGCCGATGGTGCACGACTCCCAGCTGGAGGGGTCCGGCGGGTAGTACAGGCCGTGTTCGTTGACGGCGCGGGACAGCACCGCGTTGACCACGCCGGGCTCGACCACGGCGACGCGGTCGACCGGGTCGATCTCCAGGATCCGGTCCATCTTGACGAGGGAGAGCACGACGCAGCCCTCGGAGGCGTTGGCGCCCCCGGAGAGTCCGGTGCGGGCGCCCTGCGGCACGACCGGGACGCGGTGCGCGGTCGCGGTCCGCATCACGTGCCGGACCTGTTCGACGGTGCGCGGGAGCACGACGGCCGCGGGGGTGCCGGCCGTGCAGAAGCTCGCCATGTCGTGGGCGTAGGAGGCCGTGACGTCCGGGTCGGTGAGGACGGCGTCGGCGGGGAGACCGGCGTGGAGGTCCGCGAGCAGGGCCGCGTGGGGAGCCGGCTGGGTCGTCTGGAGATCGTCCATGGTCCCAGCGTGGCACCGGGGGCCATCGGTGTGAACCCGCCGGGACGGGCGGCCGGTGTGCTCTTCGTACGAGCGCGGGCGGGCGCACAGTGAGGCGCATGTGCGCGATGAAGAGCCAGAACGTGTCGCGGGTGGTGCTCGCCTCCGGGGTGGCGGCGGTGCTCGCGGCGACGGCGCTGCTGTATCTGCCGGAGTTCCTGGACCGGGACGCTCCGCCGCGGCCGCCGGGGCCCGCGGAGCGGGCGGTGAGCGCGGCGCACGCGGGCGCGCCGGCGGCGCTGCCGGACCTGGTGGCGCTGATCGGCGACCGGGAGAGGTGGCTGGCGGAGCACCCGGACGACGCGGCCTCGTGGGCGGTGCTCGGCGCCGCCTACACGGAGCGGGGCACCCGGCTCGGGGACGTGCGGGACCTGCCGCGGGCCGAGCGGGCCCTGGACCGGTCGCTCGCCGAACTCCCCGCCGCCCGGGGGAACGTGGACGCCCAGCTGGGCCTGGGGGTCCTCGCGGGGGCGCGGGGCGACTGGAAGGGCGCGAAGGAGTGGGGCGAGCGGGTCCGCGCGGCGTCGCCGCGGCGGTGGAACACGTATCCGCTGCTCATCGACGCGTACAACGGGCTCGGGGACTATCCGGCGGCCCGGAAGGCGATGGAGAGCCTGGAGAAGCTGCACGGCGGGGCGGTGGTGCGGGGCCGGGCGGCGCAGGTCTACCGGGACCGGGGCTGGCGGGAGGACGCCGACGCCACGGCCCTGGACGCGGCGGCGCTGGCGGCGACGGACGCGGAGCGGGCGGCGGCGCACAGCCGGCTCGGGCAGTTCGCGTGGGAGCGGGGCGAGCCGGCGGAGGCGCTGGAGCGGTACGGGACGGCGCTGCGGTTCGTGCGGGACCACGGTCCGGCGCTGGCGGGCCGGGCGCGGGCGCTGGCGGCCCTGGGGCGGACCGAGGAGGCGCAGCGGGACTGGCGGGCGGCGCTGGCCCGGCAGCCGCTGCCGGAGTACGTCCTGGAGTCCGGGGAGCTGGCCGAGGCGCTGGGCCTGGACGGGGACGCGCGGGCGGCGTACCAGCGGCTGCGGGACGGGAGCCGGGCCGCCGGCTCGGCCGAGGTGGTGCTCGGGCTGCTGGACGCGGACCACGGCGATCCGGAGGCGGCGGTGGTCCGGCTGCGGGAGGCGTGGGCGAAGGGCCACCGGTCGGTGGCGGTGGCGGACGCGCTGGGCTGGGCGCTGTACCGGGCGGGCGAGCCGGAGGAGGCGCTGCCGTACGCGCGGCGGGCCACCGACGAGGGGCTGCGCAGCGCCGCGTACACCTACCACCTGGGCGAGATCGAGCGGGCGCTCGGGAGGACGGGTCCGGCGCGGCGGCACCTGGAGGAGGCGCTGCGGATCCATCCGTCGTTCTCGCCGCTGCACGCGCCCCGGGCGGAGGCGGCGCTCGCGGGGCTGGGCGAGCCGGACCCGGACGCGGTGCCGAAGGACGCGCTGAGGCCCGCCGGGGGGACGAAGGCCCCGAAGAGTTGACCGCGCGTCCGGAGCGGGCCCCGGGCCCCGCCCCGGACGCGCCGTCGGCCCTACAGGTTGCCGCGCTTCTCCTGCTCGCGCTCGATGGCCTCGAAGAGGGCCTTGAAGTTGCCCTTGCCGAAGCCCATGGAGCCGTGGCGCTCGATCATCTCGAAGAAGACGGTCGGGCGGTCCTGGACCGGCTTGGTGAAGATCTGGAGCAGGTAGCCGTCCTCGTCGCGGTCGGCGAGGATCTTCAGCTCGCGCAGCTCGTCGATCGGCACGCGGGTGTCGCCGACCCACTCGCCGAGGGTGTCGTAGTAGGTGTCCGGGACGGACAGGAACTGGACGCCGGCGGCGCGCATCGCGCGCACGGTGGCGACGATGTCGTTGGTGGCGAGGGCGATGTGCTGGACGCCCGGGCCGTTGTAGAACTCCAGGTACTCGTCGATCTGCGACTTCTTCTTCGCGATCGCCGGCTCGTTGATCGGGAACTTCACCTTCTTGGTGCCGTCCGCGACGACCTTCGACATGAGGGCGGAGTACTCGGTGGCGATGTCGTCGCCGACGAACTCCTTCATGTTGGTGAAGCCCATGACGTCGTTGTAGAACGTCACCCACTCGTTCATCTTGCCGAGTTCGACGTTGCCGACGCAGTGGTCGATGGCCTGGAAGGTGCGCTTGGCCGGGGGCTCGACGATCGGGGCGGCGGCGACGTAGCCGGGGAGGTACGGGCCGTCGTAGCCGGAGCGCTCGACGAGGGTGTGGCGGGTCTTGCCGTAGGTGGCGATGGCGGCGAGGACGACGGTGCCGTGCTCGTCCTTCAGCTCGTACGGCTCCACCAGGCCGGTCGCGCCCTGGGCGACGGCGTGGGCGTAGGCGGCGCGGGCGTCGGGGACCTCGATCGCCAGGTCGACGACGCCGTCGCCGTGCTCGGCGACGTGCTCGTCGAGGAAGCGGCCCCAGTCGCCGGTCGCCTTGATGACGGAGGTGAACACGAAACGGGCGGAGCCGTTGGTGAGGACGTAACTGGCGGTCTCGCGGCTGCCGTTCTCCGGTCCGGAGTAGGCGACCAGCTTCATGCCGAAGGCCGTGGAGTAGTAGTGCGCGGCCTGCTTGGCGTTGCCGACGGCGAAGACGACCGCGTCCATGCCCTTCACCGGGAAGGGGTCGGCCTCACGCGCGGTGGAAGGGGTGTGGTCAAGGATCTCAGTCATGGAAGGAGGGTCCCGCCGCCTCGCAAGGTGCGCAATAGTTCGCTGCAGGGGTGGTCAATCTGTACAGCGACCCGCGAGTATGGGCGGGCGACTTGTACATCGTGACCACTCGGAGGGCGTCGTGGCGATCGATCATTTGGACGGCCGGCTGATCGTGCTCCTGGCGAGGGAGCCGAGGATCGGCGTCCTGGAGGCGTCGCGGCGGCTCGGGGTGGCCCGCGGCACCGTCCAGGCGCGGCTCGACCGGCTCCAGGCGAGCGGGGTGATCCGCGGCTTCGGGCCGCAGGTGGACCCGGCGGCGCTGGGATATCCGGTGACGGCCTTCGCGACGCTGGAGATCAAGCAGGGCCAGGGCGCGGACGTGCGGGAGCACCTGGCGACCGTCCCGGAGGTGCTGGAGCTGCACACGACGACCGGGCACGGGGACATGCTGTGCCGGCTGGTGGCCCGGTCGAACGCGGACCTCCAGCGGGTGATCGACAAGGTGGTGGCCTTCGACGGGATCGTGCGGGCGTCGACGGCGATCGTGATGGAGAACGCGGTGCCACTGCGGATCATCCCGCTGGTGGAGCAGGCGGCGGGCGGGGAGCCGGAGTAGCCGAAGCAGCCCCCGCCGGGGCCCGGGGAAGCCGCTGTGCCGGGACCGGGGAAACCGTTGCGCCAACAGTCCAAAGAACCCGTTGCAAAGAAACCCTTGCAACGGGTTCTTTGCATGCCTACGCTCGCCCCATGCCGAACGAGCCCCAGCCCCGGCGGGCGCCGCGGCCGCAGGACACCCGCGTGCTCGACCCACGCTCCCTGCGCGGCCTCGCCCACCCGCTCCGCATCCAGCTCCTCCGCTCCCTGCGCCACGACGGCCCCGCCACCGCCTCCGGACTCGCCGGACGCCTCGGCGAGTCCAGCGGCGCCACCAGCTACCACCTCCGCCAGCTCGCCGCCCACGGCTTCGTCGAGGACGAGCCGACCCTCGGGAAGGGGCGCGAGCGGTGGTGGCGGGCCGTCCAGCGCGGCATCAGCTTCGACGAGACCCTGCACCACGACCCCGACCCGGCGGTGCGGGGCGCGGCCGACCTCCTCATGCACGAGGTCGCGTCCCACCACACCCAGGAGCTGTCGTCCTGGATCGCCACCCGCCACGAGTGGGACACCGCCTGGGCCGGGGCCTCCGACATGAGCGACTTCACGCTGCGGCTGCCGCCGGCGGTCGCGCGCGAACTCGGCGAACGGCTGCACGCGCTGATCGCGGAGTACCAGGACCACGCGGAGGCACGCGCGGCGGACGCGGCGCGGGTACGGCTCCACCTGCACGCGTTCCCGCAGCGGGAGGGGTGACGGGGGCGGGGCGGGGGCGGGGGGGGGGGGCCGGGGGGGGGGGGGGTGGGGCCCCCCCCCCCCCCCCGCGACACGGGGGGCGCCCCCCCCCCCCCCCCCCCCCCCCCCCCCCGCGGGGG
>NZ_JBHYKM010000045.1:7040-20818 GCF_042741435.1 Streptomyces sp. NPDC058955
GGGTGAAGCTCCACCCCGGACGCGACGGCGGGGCGGGGCCCCCCGCGGGCTGGGGGGGGGGCGCCCGGCCCCCCCGCCGGGCGGAGAGCGAGACGCGACCCCGCCGCAGGCCACTGTGGGGGGGGGGGGGGGGGGTGGAGCTTCCCCCCCCCCCCCTCCTCCCACTCCGGGGGCCCCCCCCCCGCACCCCGCGCCCCACACGCCGGCGGGGCTGGAATTCAGCCCGTCCGGCGTTTGCTTGCCACCACGCCCACCCGCCCACCCCGGGGGACCACAAGTGAAGACCGCAGTCGAACCGCACGACAAGAAACCCCTGTTCACCGTCCTGGCCGCCAACACCATCTCCATCGCCGGCAATTCGCTCACCCTCATCGGCGTCCCCTGGTTCGCCCTGGAGACCACCGGCAGCCCCGGCAAGGCCGGCTTCGTCGCCTTCTGCGCCGCGCTGCCGGTCGTCCTCTCCGCGATCGCGGGCGGGCCCGTCGTCGACCGGATCGGCCGCCGTCGGGTCGGGATCACGTCCGACCTGGTCTGCGGGGTCGCCCTCGCCGCGATCCCGCTGCTGCACCACACCGGGCTGCTCTCGTACGGGCTGCTGTGCGTGCTGATGGGCGTCAGCGGCCTCTTCCACGCCCCCGGCGAGACCGCCCGGTACGTCCTGGTGCCGGACCTCGCCGCGCGCGCCGGGACCCCGCTGGCCCGGGCCACGAGCCTCTTCGACGCGGTCAACCGCGGGGCGCGGATGGGCGGCGCCGCGCTCGCCGGGGTGCTGGTCGCGGTGGTCGGCGCGGACACCGTGCTGCTGCTCGACGCGGCCACCTTCGGCACCTCCGCCGTGCTCACCGCCGTCGGGCTGCGCCGGGTCGCCGCCGCCGCGCCGCGCCGCGACGGGCCGCCGCTCTCCGCCGCGCGCTACCGCGCCGACCTGCGGGAGGGATACGCGTACCTCTTCGGCGACCGGCTGATGCTCGGCATCATGCTGCTGGTGATGGTCACCAACGGGCTGGCCCTGAGCTGGAGTTCGGTCCTGCTGCCGCTGCACGCCAAGGAGTCCCTGGGCGGCCCGGCCGCCCAGGGCCTGGTGGTCGCCGTCTTCGCGGGGTCCGCGCTGGCCGCGGCGCTGCTCTACGGGGCCGTGGGCCACCGCTTCCCGCGCCGGGCGGTGCTCACGGCCGGCTTCCTCCTGGCCGGCGCGCCGATGTACCTGGTGGCGGCGGCGACCTCGTCGGTGGCTCCGCTGCTGGTGACGGCGGTCGCGGGCGGGCTCGGCGCCGGGGTGCTGAACCCGATCCTGTCGACCGTGCTGTACGAGCGGGTGCCGGAGGAGCTGCGCAGCCGGGTGGCGGGCGCCAGCACCGCGGGGGTCCTGATGGCGACCCCGCTGGGCGGTCTGGTGACGGGCCTGACGGTCGAGTGGGCGGGCCTGACGGCGACGCTGCTCGGCACCGCCGGGCTCTACCTGCTGGTGACGCTCGCGCCGGCGGTCTTCCCGGCCTGGCGCGGCCTGGACGACGGGGCGGCCCCCGCTAGCAGCTCGGAACCTTCGACTCCTGGCCCTGCTCCAGCGCCCGAAGCGATCCCACCGCGTCACTGAGGGTGGAGACGGGCACGAGCCGCATCCCGTCCGGGAGTTCGGCCTCCGCGTCCGCGCACTCGTCCTTGGGCACGAGGAAGACGGTGGCGCCGTCGCGGGCGGCGGCCTGGGTCTTGAGGGAGACGCCGCCGACCGCGCCGACCTTCCCGTCCGGCGCGATCGTGCCCGTACCGGCGACGGTCCTGCCGCCGGTGAGGTCGCCGCCGTCGCCGTCCCCGTCGAGCTTGTCGACGACGCCGAGGGCGAAGAGCAGGCCGGCGCTGGGGCCGCCGACGTCGGCGAGGTGCAGTTCGACCTTCACCTCGGCCGGGTCCAGCTTCAGGTAGTTCAGGGCGGCGACGGCGGCCGCGTCCTGGGACTCCTTCATCTGCCCGAGGTTCCGCTGCTCGATCTCGGCGTCGGACTTCCCCGGCGGGTAGACGGAGTCGTGCGGCAGCACCGCCCGGTCCGTGCGGAACCAGGCGTCGGCCACCTCGGCGAGGTCCACGTCGGTGCCGGGGCCGGTGGCGAGGATGGTCGTCATCCGCAGCTCGCCGGTGGTGGGGCGGACCGGGGCGCCGGTGATCGTGATGACCTCCCGCCCCTTGTCCTTCCCCAGGACGTCGGCGGTGGTCCCGGGCTGGGCGATGGCGAACGGCAGCGGCGCGAGCCCGGCCACGGCGACCAGCGCGACGACGGGCACGGCGCACGCGGCGACCACACGGGACCGGGGCATGCGGGAGAGACGCGAGAGCACGCGTCCAATCTACTGGGCCCCGGATACGGGCCGGGTCAGCGACCGGTCCGGCCCAGGGCGCCCGCGAAGAAGGCGCGCAGCTCCCGACGGACGGCCGCGAAGGACGCCGCCGCGTCGCCGGGGCCGACGAGCCCGTCCCGTACGGCGTCCGTGACGAGCCCGGCGGCGTGCAGCTGGGGGACGACGGCCGCGTGGTCGGTGAAGACCCAGTGGTTCGCGGCGCGCAGGGTGCGGCGCCGGGCCCGCAGCCCCGCCCAGGAGCGGGCGATCCGCTCGGCGCCCTCGAAGCCGTCGGTGTCCATCAGGAGCAGCGGCCGGTGGCCCGGCCAGGGCTCCAGGTCGAGATAGCCCTCCAGGTCGGCGACGGCCCGGATCCTCGGGTCGCGGGCGGCGAGCAGCGCGGCGGCGGTGCCGCCCGCGGAGTGCCCGTAGATCCCGGTGCGGCGCGGGTCGGGCACGGTGCCGAGCGGCAGCTCGCCGAGCCGGTCGAGGACGAGCCGGAGGTCGGCGACGCGGGTGTCCACCATGGTGCGGAAGGTCGCCGGGTCCGGCGGCCCGAAGAGGACGGTCTCCCGGACCGTCCCGTCGGGCAGTTCCACCTGGCTCGCCTCGCCGGGGTGGTCGACGAGGACGACGACCGCGCCGTGGCTGGCCAGCTCCTCGGCGAGGCCGCTGCCGAGGGTCCGGGCGTCGCCGCCGCCGGGGGTGTACAGCACGACGGGCCGGCGCCCGGGCAGCGGCGGCGCCCCGGCGTGCGCGTGGGTCAGCGTCGCGGCCCAGTCGACGCCCGTTCCCGGCAGCCCCCGGACGTGAGGGGCGAGCGCGCCGAAGACGGGCGCCTCGGCGGGGGTGAGCTGGGGGGCGCGCGGGAGTCCGGCGACGGTCCGGGCCGGGTAGACGGCGCTGACCACGACCTGCCGGGCGCCGAGCGCGAGGTCCCAGGGGTCGGGACGGCCCCGGTCGGTGAAGGTGTGGCGGACGACGCCGACGGGGTGGGGGCCGGTGGGCGCGGGCAGCACCGGGACGAACGGGGCGGCGGCGAGGGCGGCCGGGCCGGCGAGGGCGGTGGAGGCGCCGGCGAGGGAGGTGGAGGCGCCGCCGATCAGCGCGGCCTTGACCAGGGTGCGGCGGGAGAGTGCGTTCATGCCGGGCATCCTGGAACCCGGACCCGCACCGGGCCCAGCCTTTCGGCCGTGCCCGAAAGGCCGGCCCCGGGACGCGGGACGGGCGACGGAGGGGGCGGGGTACGTGCTGCGGGTGCATTTCACGGTGGAGGACCTGGCGCGGGTGCGGTGCGCACCGCGCCCGTCGCCCGTGCCGGAGCTGCACGCGGCGCTGCTGATGCTGGGCGCCCCGCACGAGGGGCTGCTCTTCGGGCGGTGGCGGGCCAGGACCGCGCGGGCCCTGCCGGCGGCCGCGGCGCCGCTGGCCGATCTGGTGCCGGGCGGCTCGGCCCCCGTGTTCCTGGACGTGCGGGGCGGGACCCGGGAGGAGGGCCTCGCGGAGATCCAGGCGGCGGCGCCGGAGCTCGTACGGTCCGAGCTGGAGCGGGTGTACGCGGGGCGCGGCCCGGCTCCGGCCTGGATCAGGGCCCTGCACGCGGGCGAGGCGGAGGGCCGGCGGACGCTCGCCGCCGCCCAGCACGCGGCGTACGGGGCGGTCCTGGCGCCGGTGTGGGGGCGGGTGCAGGACCTGCACCGGGCGGAGTTCGCCCGGCACGCGGTGGCGCTGGCGGAGGGCGGGCTCGGCGCGGCGCTGACGGCCCTGGCGCCGGGCTCGGTCTTCGGGGGCGGGGTGTGGACGTGGCCGGCCGCGCCCGGGGCCGGGGTCCGTGACGTACGCCTCCGGGGGCGGGGGCTGGTGGTGTCGCCGACGTTCCACTGGCGGGGCGGGCCGCTGGTGCAGGACCGGCCGGGGCGGCCGGTGGTCGTCGTCTACCCGGCGGGGCCGGGGCTGCCTCCCGTACCGGACGGGGACGCCGACGGGTCCGGGGAGCCGCTGGCGGGCGTCCTGGGCGCGACGAGGGCCGCGCTGCTGCGCGCCCTGCCCGCCCCGCGGACGACGACCGAGCTGGCCAGGGCGCTGGGGGTGTCGGCGGCCACGGTCTCGGCGCACACGGCCGCCCTCCGCGCGGCGGGCCTCCTGGCCACGGCCCGCACGGGCCGCTCGGTCCACCACAGCCGCACGGCGACGGCGGAGCTGCTGCTCCGCTGAGCCGCGGCCGCCACGGTGGACCGGTACGGGCAGGACGGCTACCGCAGGGCGTCGGCGACCTCGCGGGCGGCGTCCACGACGCGCGGGCCCACCCGCTCCGGCACCGCGTCGGCGAGCATGACCACGCCGACGCTGCCCTCTATGCCGGTGATCCCGACCAGCGGCGCCGCCGCCCCGCTGGCCCCGGCCTCCAGCTCGCCGTGGGTGAGGGTGAAGCCGGGGTCGATCAGGGTGCCCTGGCGGGCGGCCAGGATCGCCCGGCCCGCCGCGCCCCGGTCCAGCGGGTGGCGGAAGCCGGCCCGGTAGGCCACGTGGTAGTCGGTCCAGGTGGGCTCGACGACGGCGACGGCGAGCGCCTCCGCCCCGTCGACGAGCGTCAGGTGCGCGGTCGCGCCGATGTCCTCGGCGAGCGAGCGCAGCGCGGGCAGGGCCGCCTCCCGCACCAGCGGGTGGACCTGACGGCCGAGGCGCAGCACGCCGAGGCCGACGCGGGCCCGGCCGCCGAGGTCGCGGCGGACGAGGGCGTGCTGTTCCAGGGTGGCGAGCAGACGGTAGACCACGGTCCGGTTGACGCCGAGTTTGTTGGACAACTCGGTGACGGTCAGGCCGTGGTCGGTGTCGGCGAGCAGCTTGAGGACTCTGAGCCCTCTGTCGAGCGTCTGGGAGGTCTCCGCGGTCACGACGCCCTCTCCTTCGGAAAGTGAGTGGCGGCGGCTCCCACGGGGTTCGCGGCGCCGGTCCCGTCGGCGACGCACGTCAGAGGCCGCCGGCAGGAAGGGGTACACCGGCTGCGCTCCGCGGCGGCGCTGCCACGGGGCGGTTGCTTTGTGCCGGGACAGTAGCGACCCGCTCCGCTCAGCGGAAGACCTCGTCCAGAATCCGGGCGCGGGCGACCGGATGCGGACGGTTCAGGACCTTCGTCGGCCCTCCTCGGGACTTTGGCTGACAAGAACCGCTATGTCGTGCCCGTAGCGTGGAGGGTGCCGATGGCCGTCCGTGGGGGCCGGCCCCGGCGCCGTACCGCTTCGCACGGAACGGCGGAGAGGCCCGTACGACCGCCGTCGTACGGGCCTCTCTCATGTCTTCCCCCGGGGGCTCACCGCATCCGGGTGGCCCACTCCTGCACCTTCTTGATCCGCTCGCGGATCTGCCCGGCGGTGGCCTCCGCGCTCGGCGGGCCGCCGCAGACCCGGCGCAGCTCGGTGTGGATCACGCCGTGCGGCTTGCCGCTCTGGTGGACGTAGGCGCCGACCATGGTGTTGAGCTGCTTCCGCAGTTCGAGCAGCTCCTTGTGGGAAACGACGGGGCGCCGCTCGGCCGGAAGCTCCAGGAGGTCCGCCTCGCTGTCCGGCCGCTTGCGGCTGTGCGCGATCTGCCGGGCCTGCCGCTTCTGGAGGAGGAGCTGCACCTGGTCGGGTTCGAGGAGGCCGGGGATGCCGAGGTAGTCCTGCTCCTCCTCGCTGCCGGGGTGGGCCTGCATGCCGAACTCGGCGGCGTTGTAGAGCACGCGGTCGAAGACGGCGTCGGACTCCAGCGCCTCGAAGGGCAGCATGTCCTGCTCGCCGGTGTCCTCGTCCTGCTGCTTCTCGGCCTCGGCGAGCTCCTTCTCGGACTCGGCGTACGGGTCCTCCTCGCCCTCCTTCTTCGGCTTGTCGAGCACGTGGTCGCGCTCGACCTCCATCTCGGTGGCGAAGCCGAGCAGGCTGGGGATGGTGGGAAGGAACACCGACGCGGTCTCGCCGCGCCTGCGGGATCGCACGAAACGGCCGACGGCCTGCGCGAAGAACAGCGGCGTGGAGATGGTGGTGGCGTACACGCCGACGGCGAGGCGGGGCACGTCGACGCCCTCGGACACCATGCGGACCGCGACCATCCAGCGGTCGGTGGACTCGCTGAACTCGTCGATGCGGTCCGAGGCGGCGGCCTCGTCGGACAGGACGATGGTGGCCTTGGTGCCGGTGATCTCGCGGATCAGCTTGGCGTAGGAGCGGGCCGAGTCCTGGTCGGAGGCGATCACCAGGCCGCCCGCGTCCGGGATCGACTTCCGCACCTCGGTGAGGCGCTGGTCGGCGGCGCGCAGCACGTTCGGCATCCACTCGCCGCGCGGGTCGAGCGCGGTGCGCCACGCCTGCGAGATCGCGTCCTTGGTCATCGGCTCGCCGAGCCGGGCGGCGATCTCGTCGCCGGCCTTGGTGCGCCAGCGCATGTTGCCGCTGTAGGAGAGGAAGATGACCGGCCGGACGACGCCGTCGCCGAGCGCGTTCCCGTAGCCGTAGGTGTAGTCGGCGGAGGAGCGGCGGATGCCGTCGTTCCCCTCCTCGTACGTCACGAAGGGGATCGGGTTGGTGTCGGAGCGGAACGGGGTGCCGGTGAGGGCGAGCCGGCGGGTGGCCGGGTCGAACGCCTCCAGGCACGCCTCGCCCCAGGACTTCGAGTCACCGGCGTGGTGGATCTCGTCGAGGATGACGAGGGTCTTGCGCTGCTCGCAGCGGTTGCGGTGGAGCATGGGGCGCACGCCGACACCGGCGTAGGTGAGGGCGACGCCGTCGTACTCCTTGCTGAGCGGCCCGGCGCTGTACTCCGGGTCCAGCTTGATCCCTATCCGCGCCGCGGCGGCCGCCCACTGCTTCTTCAGGTGCTCGGTGGGGGCGACGACCGTGATCTGCTGCACGACGTGGTGGTGCAGCAGCCAGGACGCGAGGGTCAGGGCGAAGGTGGTCTTGCCGGCGCCGGGCGTGGCGACGGCGAGGAAGTCACGCGGCTGTTCCTGGATGTACTTCTCCATCGCGCCCTGCTGCCAGGCTCGCAGCTTGTTGGCGGTGCCCCAGGGAGCACGGCCGGGGAAGGCGGGAGAGAGGTGATGAGAGGAGGTGGCGGTGGTAGTCACGATCTCCGGTTACGGTTCGACGCTTTACGGTTCGACGCTCGTCCAGACGACGTCCAGATATGACAACCGGGCCACCTTACCGGCGGGGCGGCCGGAACCTCGATCGAACACGGGGCGGCCGGCGCTCTGACCTCGGGCCGTGCGGCGAGTCTCACATCCGCGGGGCGGCGGGGCCCCGGTGGGACGGGACCGTTCTCAGACCTCCGGGTCGAGCAGCGCGCGCAGCTCCTGGGCGATCGTCTTCACCTCGTCGGTGCGGCCCGTGGCCACCTCGATGACGAGTCGTTCCGCCGCGTCGATGTCGGGCCGCAGCTGGACGCCGTTCATCACCAGGAACGTCACGCAGGACAGCCAGGCGGTCCGCTTGTTGCCGTCGAAGAACGGATGGTTGATCACGAGGGACTGCAGGAGGGCCGCCGCCTTGTCGAGGAGGGTCGGGTACGCCTCCTGGCCGAACATGGCCGCCGACGGCCGGTGGACGGCCGATTCGAGCAGGCCCGCGTCCCGAACGACGATGTCCTGGTCGTCGACCGCGTATCCGGCGACGACCAGGACGTCCTCGGCACTGAGGTAGACGCACGTCACTTGAGGCGCTCCATCAGCTCGTGCCACTTGGCGGCCTGCTCCATGGCCGTCTTCCGCACGATCGCCTGCTGGGCGGTGCGCGCCAGGTAGTCGTCGACCGCCTGGAGGAGTATGGCGTGCATGCTGGTGCCCTCCTGCTCCGCACGGAGCTTGAGGGCTTCGGTCTGGTCGTCGCGGAGACGCAGGTTCATGGCCATACCAGAACGGTACCACTGGGTGGGGTCAGAGTGGTACCACTCCGGTCATCGCCCGTCCGCCCCGCCCCGCAGCCGCGTCGCCACCCACGCCCCCACCGCCGCGACCCCCGCCATCGGCAGGAACACGGCGGCGAAGGCACCCGGGTGGGAGGCCTCGGACGCCGCGGAGGCGACCGCGTGCCCGACCGCCCCGCCGCCGAGCGCCGCGAACGCCGCGCCGCCGGCGGCGAGCAGCAGCACGTTCGACAGGCCGTCGGAGATCTGGAGCGCGGCCGAGTTCGCGCCGGCCTCCTCCGGCGGGGACAGCTTCATCAGCAGCACGCTCGTCGAGGCGATCACCACGCCCATGCCGAGGCAGCCGAAGGCCCAGGCGACGGCGACCACCCACACCGGCACGCCCGGCAGCAGCACGCTGGGCGCGGCCGCGATGGCGAGCGCGACCAGCAGCATGCCGAGCACGACCAGCCGCTCCCGGTACGGCTCCGTCCACGGCCGCGACTGGATCCACGAGCCGAGCGCCCAGGTCAGACCGCCCATGGCGAGCGAGAGCCCGGCGAGCGTGGGGCTGAGCCCGCGCTGGGTGACCAGCATCAGCGGCACGAACGACTCGGCCGCGATGAAGGACCCGGCCGCCACCCCCCGCAGCAGGATCACCGACGGCAGTCCGCGCGCCGCCCGGACCGTGCCGCGCGGCAGCAGCCCCCGGACGGCCGGCACCAGCAGCGCCGCGCCCACGGCGGCGGGCAGCAGCGACAGCCAGCGCAGCTCCTGCCCCGCGTACTGGAGGAGCCCCGCGCCCGCCGAGATCGCGAGCGCCAGCAGGATCCGCCGCCGGTCCCAGGGCGCGACGGGCGCCGACGGGTCGGCGGGCCCGGAGGCCGTCCGCCGGATCGCCGGCAGCGCGAGCGCCAGCGGCAGCACGACGAGCGCGGGGATGCCGACGAAGACCCACCGCCACCCGAGGTGCTCGGTGATCGTCCCGGCGGCGAGCGGCCCGACCACGGACGGCACGACCCAGCTCGCGGCGAAGGCCGCCATGATCGCGGGCCGCAGGTGCTCCGCGTACGCCCGGCTGACGACCACGTACAGCGCGACGATCACCAGCCCGCCGCCGAGCCCCTGCACCGCCCGCCCGAGGATGAACACCCACATCGCGCCGGCCGTCCCCGACAGCAGCAGCCCCGCCGCGAAGGCGCTCATCCCGGCGGTCACCGGCAGCAGCGGCCCGTCCCGGTCGGACCACTGCCCGGCCACGACCATGCCGAAGAGGCTGGTCGTGAAGTACGCGGAGAAGGCGAAGGCGTACACGGATATGCCGTCCAGCTCCCGCGCGGCGACCGGCATGGCGGTCCCCACGGCCGTCGCCTCGAAGGCGATGAGCAGCACGACGGAGACGATGCCGACGCTGAGCGCCCGATGGGCGGAGTCGAGGACGGAACCCCGGGGTGCCACGGGGACGGGCGGGCCGGCAGTGGTCTCGGTCTCACGGGGTTCGAGGGCGCTCATGGGCCCAGGGTAAGGGTCATCTCAGGGGATGACCCCTGTCGCGGGACGGATGCGACGTTCCCCCTTTGGACCTACGCCCCCTCCTCGGGCAACGGCCTGAGGACGGGCTTCTCGGTCAGCCCGGCGTCGTTCTCACAGCCGAGCTCACGGACGACGGCGAGAGTGGCGGAGTGGAGGATGGTGAGGTGGGCTTCGCGGATGGGGACGGTGTCGGGGACCATGTTCCAGGCCACTCGCAATACTCCCCAGATCCTCGCGGGACGCTTTTCGGACCCCGGCAACCGAGAGCTGACGCATGTGACGTAGAGGTGAGCCCCTACCGACCCGGACAGCGCCTCCACACCCACGCCGTACGGGTGCAGCCTTGCCGAGTGCCTGTCCTTATGGAGATTGACGTCCCTCCAGTAGCGGTACTCGATGGCGACCTCGTCCAGCCCACCCGTAGAAGGATTCACCCGGCACAGAGAACGACTCGGCGTCCGCCCCTCGGATTTGGCGTAATCCGTGACCAGTGCGTCTGCGCTCCGCTTCAATCCGCCCCTCGGAGCGTGCGAGAACCGCTTCGTCTTCAGCACCGTCTCCAGCGCGCGCGCCGCATCCGGTGAGAGGGTGTCGTCACACTGCTGTCCGGCCGTGACGCGCTTCGGCTCCGGCGCCTCCGAAGCGCCGCAGGCGGTGGCGACCAAACATACGACCAGCCCGATGACAGCACTCTTCAGCGTGCTTCCCTCAGATGCCCTGGACAGCCTCACGCGTTCACCCCGTCTCGGGTCCGTGGCCGGTCTGCCGGGCGAGCAGCTCGCCTTCGTGGTATCCGCCCCTCACGGCCGACTCAAGGTGCACCTCGAAGTAGTCGCTCCCCTGGCCCCCATGCACCTCGGCGAAATGCTTCGCCGGAGATCCGGCACTGTGCCTGCCATCCCGGTAGACACCCTCCTTGTCCCCGTCGACCTTGTCCTCCGTCGCGTCCTTGTACTCCTCGTTGGCCTTCTCGGACCAGTCCCCGACGACCACCCCTGCCAGCGTCTCCAGAGCGCCGGAGCCCGTGTCGACCGCAAGCGGGACGAGGATCGCGGCGGCGCCGGCGGCAGCGGCGGTGGCCGGAACAAAGGCGACACCCGCCGCGATGGCGGCGGTCGCTCCGAACTGCACCCACGCGCCGCGCTCCTCCTGCGCTTTCTCGTAGTCCTCGATGGCCTTCTCGCCCTCGGCCTTGATCTGCTCCGCACGGGCCACATCCAGCACCGCCTGGAGCTGTGCCCCGGTGCCTGCGGCCCTGATGACTTGGGGTTCGTTGATCCGCCCGTCGGCTCCGACCTGTGCCTCCAGCACGCTCACGGTATGGAGGCGATCCGCCGTGGACATCGTGGCGTACGCGTCCGGATACTGCCCCAGGACCGTCAGGAAATCGACGGCGTTGCCCTGGCCGAACTCCGGATGGAGCGCCGCGATATCGGCCGCCTCCTTCAGTGGCTTGCCCGCGACATCCGGCGCGTAGGGGGACCCCGGATTGTTCTCGGTCAATGCCCAGCTCAGGTCGTCGATGTACCCGGCGCCCATGGTGCCGAGACTGTCGGCGAGCGCCGAGTGGTGCTTCTTGACGAGCTCGGGGTCACCCCCATACTTCGCCATCACCTCCGTCATGATCTCGGCCGTCGTGGCGTCCCGGTGGAGCCCGGGGCTCGGATCGTCCCAGGCATGGCCGAGGGTCGCCGCCTCCAGCGCGTGCCCCAGCGCGTCCGGCATGTAGTCCTTGGCCTTCGAGGGGTCGTCCCCGGTGACGTGGTCCGAGAAGGACGCGTACTTCTCGTTGGCGAGAAAGTCCAGGTAGCGGGTGACGGATTTGCCGTCCTTGTCCGTCCCCAGATCCAGCGTCCCGCCCACGCTCCCGTCCCGCTCGTACGACGTCGGCTTGGCCGAGAAGAACTCCTTCGCCGCCTCCGGGCTGTGCCCGAGCGCCTCCAGCACCGGGATCACCGGGTCGAAGCCGTGGCCGTTCGTCCCCGAGGGGTTGTACGAGCCCTTGGCCCCGGGGCCCATCATCATGCGGTCGGGCCTGAAGAGGTCCGGTTCCTTCGCGTGGAGCTGGGTGACGTGTTCCGCGATCGGGACGAGGAACTTCGGGTGGTAGTCGCCGTACCTCAGGAGGCCGCCGAGCAGCTGGTAGCCGTAGGGGCCGGTGCCGTCCGGGCGGGACGGGAGCGGAACGCGCTCCGTGCCGAGCCGCCGCATCTCCGCGGACCACTCCTTGGCCCACCCCTCGTCGCCGCGCGTGGCGTTCGCGAGGTTGAGGCCCAGGTTCTTCTGGAGGGCCTGGACGTCCGCCAGGCGTTCCTTGTCCCGCTCGTCCGAGCCCTGCCCACCGGTGTCGGCGGCGAGTTCGCCGAAGAACCGCAGCGCGCCCTCGCCGCCGAGCCGGTCGTAGAAGGTCCGGGAGAACCACCCCGCCTTCCGGTTGTCGGCGAGCAGTTCGTTGAGCTGTTCCAGCTCCGCGTGGGTGAGCTTCCGGCCCTTCTCGGCCAGCCCGACCGCCCGGTCGACCTCCTCGGCGTCGAGGCTCGCGTACTTCGGGGCGCTGAACTGGTGGGTGTCGCCGGTGATGTTGGCACGCAGTGCGTTGGCGCAGGCCACGTCCGCGTCGTCGCAGCGTTCGAGGATGACGTCGATGCGCGCCTTCAGGGCCTTGATCTGGGCCTGTTCCTTGCGGAGCACGAGCGCGAAGTCCGGGTCGCGGCGGGCGGCGACGTCCTCCCCGGCCGGCTCGCGGGCCACGACGGTGCCGTCGGTCCGCACCAGAAGCCCCTGTCCCGGCGCGTCGGTCTCGACGAGCCTCGTCAGCTCGTCCTTGGCCTTCTTGAAGGTCTGGTACCCGTCCTCAAGGACCCTGTGGATGCCCTCCGCCGCCTTCGCCGCGTCCGCGAACTCCTTGGCGGTCTTGTCGATGAACGGCTTCGTCACCTCAGCGTTCAGACCCCGCCAGTCCTCCGCCCTGGTCTGGTCGGCCATCGTCCGGCGGGCGTCCTCGGCCAGCTCGTCCAGCTTGCGCTTCATCTCGGACCAGCGGTCCGCCGCGTCCTTCATCCGGGCGAGCGGCGCCCGGTAGACACCGTCGAAGGTCAGCACGGTTGCTCCGCCCCCTACTTGAAGTACTCGCTGATCTTGGACACGGACAGGGACGTGCCGACCTCGACGTCGTCCTTCGCATGCGAGGCCACGCTGTAGTCGAGGTGGTTGGAGATGTGCGCGACCGCGTGCAGCAGGGTCCGCAGCTGGAAGCCCCAGGTCTCCTGGACCGTGCGCAGGGCTGCTCCGGTGCGGAACCCGTGGCCGGACAGCGCGATCGCCGCCTCGTAGCCGTCCGTGCGCGCGTGGTTGCCGTCCTTCGCCAGTCGGCCGTGCAGCTCGTAGGCGGCGTGGCCGATCGCGCCGAGGTGGTCCTGCTTCACGGAGAGGTCGACGCTCGGGCTCCAGCGCCCCGGGTCGGCCGGCAGCTGGTCGAGCCGCATCGCGGTGCCCTTCGCCGCGGCCCACTCGTCCTCGAACGACATGTGTCTCCCCCCGCCCGCCAGTGAGGCCACGGAGTTTACGCACGCACACGGCACAGCACAGACGTCCGCGTCGAATTCCAGCCGGGCGCGAAAAGACTGGGGCACCACACCCCAACAGGGCTTCCCCGACCCCCGCTTGAACGTTTACTCCCGCTATCCGGCCACCCCTCACGGCACCAAGTCCATCAGGTCCGCCCGCCCTTCCATGAACGGCGTGTGGCAGCGGTATTGCAGTCCCGTGGCACGGCCCCGATCCCCCTTGAGCCCCTCCCCCACGGCCCCTAACGTCGTCGTTGTCGCCACACCGACACGACCGTGTGCCCGAGTGGTTCAGGGGCTCGTCTGCAAAGCGAGTGACGTCGGTTCGAATCCGACCACGGTCTCCAGGAGCGGGGGGGGGGGCGCCCCCCCCCCCCCCGCGGGGGGCCGCGGGCGGGCCGGGGGGGGGGGTGGGGGCGCGAGCAGGGGGCGGCCCCGGCGGCGGGGGCGGCGGCGCCGCCGCCCCGCGCCC
>NZ_JBHYKM010000045.1:20828-43430 GCF_042741435.1 Streptomyces sp. NPDC058955
GCCCACGCCCGTACCAACGGCGTGGGCACCGCTCGCCTTTCCGGGGTCAGGGATTCCTGCGCCATGGCGCATCAGGGGACGTCAGGCGCCTGACCAGAACGCGCGCCAGAAGACGTACGGCGGTCTCGTCCTCGCGCACCTGGTGGACGTGCTCACGGTGGACGTACACGTCCCTCCCAGGGCCGCTGCTGCCCGCTTCGTGCCAGAGGAACACCGCATCGGACTCTTCCGTGATCACACCCTCGCAGCCCCGGCAGAAGTAGAGCGTCCGACTCATGCGCCACCGCCGAGGTTCACGTAGTGGTCGGTGAGTGCCAGGACCGAGCGGGCCAGCCTTCGGGTGTGCCTCAGGGCCCAGGGGGAAGCGGCCGGTACCGAGCGGGTCCTGAGCCGGCGCGAGGCTTCCTCGACGCCCGCCAAGGCGCAGATGCGGGGCATGTCCCCCTTCGGATGCCTGCCGGCCGCCGTGACCACCTCGGGGATGAGCAGCATGAGCATCCCCCGGAGTGCCTGGATCAGGCTGTCCAGTTCGTCCGTAGGCAGGCTCTCCGCCGCTTCCCCGAGCGCCCCCAGGGCCCTCTCACGCATCGCCCGCACATCGAGCGGGATCGCCCGCTCGTGGACCTGGTCCGGGACCTGTTCCGCTGCGCCCTGCGCGGTGGCGTTCATGTGTCGACTCCTTGCGTCCGGCCGGGCTCCAGGGCCGCTCGTGCGGTCGCCGGAGCACTGGCCTCCCATGCAATCGGCCGGGCACGTGGGCCGACAGGGACGCAACGTCCTACTTCCCGGCGCTTAGCCGACGACTCCCAGAAACTCGGCCAACGGGCGCAGCCCCGGCGGGTGGTTGGGGAGCGACCACAGGTCACGGACGATCGCGACGGCCAGCGTGTGGTGCTGCATCCATGTCGGTGCCACCTTGCGCAGGGACTCCAGGGTCTTGACCGCCCCCGCCGCGTCGCCGGTGTCCGTGTGAGCACGCGCCACGTCCAGGAGCAGCCACGTCCGCCAGGACGGCGGGGTGTCCTTGCTCAGCCGCATGCCCTTGGCGAGCGCGAGCGCGTCGTGGGGGTGGCCGTACTGGACGGCCAGGCGCACCCGTTCGATGCGGACGGACGAGGGGCTGAACACGCTCACCATGCGGTTGTCGCCGCCTTCCGCCAGCTTGGAGACGCGGCTGGCTTCCTCCTCCGCGTGGCCCATGAGATCAGCCGCGCGCTCGTAGTCCCCGCTGCGTGCCGCCGACGTGGCGGCGCTCATCGTCAGCCCGCCCCACACCTTCAAGCCGTCCGCGGTCTCGGTAAGACCCGCGCCCTTCATGTCGTCGGCGGCGCGCAGGGCGATGGACAGCGCGTCGTCGAGCCGCCCCTGCCGCTGGTACGTCCACGCGACGGAGTTCACGAGCATGGGGAGCAGGAGCGGGTTCGAGGAGCGGTCAGCCGCGTCGGTCGCCCGCTCCAGACTGATCAGCGCGAGGTCCGTCTTCCCCATGCGCACGGCGACGTGTCCGGCGAGCTGAAGGGCCTTCCCCAGGGCTGCGAACCCTTCCTCGCGATCAACCAGGCGGGGGGAGGCCGTCACGGAACGAGCGTCCGCGATCAGGGCGGGCAGGGCGTCCATCACGGAGTCGAACTCGGCCCCGTGATAGCGGGTCCAGCCGTCCGCGATCCGCTCGCGCAGGGCGTCCAGGGAGAAGTCCGAGGCGGGTTCCCGGGGTTCGGGGCCCCAGAGGGCGGGCATGATCGCGCGTCGCACCGCGACGAACTTGGGGCCGTCGTTCTCCCCCATGGACGAGACGGCGGGGGGATCGCCGAGCAGCGTCGTCAGTTCCACCCCGAGCCCGTTCGCCAGGGCATGCAACGTGGGAAGTCGTGCCGAGTGCTTCCGTCCCTGCTCAAGCTGACGGATCACGTCCACGGACACGTTCGAGCGCTCCGCCAGCTCTTCCTGCGTCAGGGCCGCCAGACGGCGCAGACGACGCAGGGTCTTGCCGAGGTCTTCGGTCGTCACGCCGCCACCGTACGCCGCCGCCGGGCCCGGCCACCGGCCTTCGGCCCGGTGCCCGGGGGTTTCCGGGAGACCGCTTCACAGGCCACGCGCCCGTGTGTCACAGTCCGCCGCATGGATGATCGAGTCAGACGCAGGGTGGGCATCCTCGTGGGTGTCGGGCTGGCCGGAGCGCTGCTTCCCGGGGTCACGATGGGGGCGGAGACGGTCGACGTCCTGCTCTCCGTGATGATCACGACGATGGTGATGGTGGTCCTCACCCAGCTCGTGTTCATCGGGCCGTCGGGGCGGGTGCCGGTTCACATGCTGCTCGTGTTCGGCGGGCTGGGGTTCCTGCAGGACGCGCTGATCTGGTGGCTGCTGTCCTGGCTGGCGCCGAAGATCTCGGCGATGCACGTCGAGGGGTGGGGGACGATCCTGCTGGCCGCGCTCCTCACCCGGACGGCGATGGTCGTCGCCTCCCAGCTGACCTCGCGGACGGAGATCGCGGCGGACTGACGGCGGGGCCGTACCGCCTCCTCGGTAGGCTCGTCCCGCCCCCGTCGC
This sequence comes from Streptomyces sp. NPDC058955, assembly GCF_042741435.1. Taxonomy (NCBI): domain Bacteria; kingdom Bacillati; phylum Actinomycetota; class Actinomycetes; order Kitasatosporales; family Streptomycetaceae; genus Streptomyces; species Streptomyces sp. NPDC058955. The sequence continues at coordinate 23,379 of NZ_JBHYKM010000045.1, forward strand.
CACGGGGGAGGTGAAGGACGACAGCGGGGGGACGCACAGGTGGAGACGGCGCGCGCGCACGAGGCTCCCGGTGCCGGGGCGTCGGGACGCGTCGGCCCGTACCGGCTGATCACCCGGCTCGATCCGCCGGGCTCCCCCGCGCTCCCCTGCCGACGGTTCGTCGCGCGCGGCGCCGACGGGGAGACCGTGCTGCTGAGCGTGGCGCCGCCCGGGGGCGATCCGCGCGCGTTCACCGCCGAGGCCGAGGAGGCGCGGCGGCTGCCGGCGCCCTGGTTCGAGCCGGTCGGGCGGGTGTCGGGGGCCGGTGAGCGGCAGGCGTGGTACGCCGCGCCGTTCCGGCCCGCGCTGCCGCTTCCGGTCGCGCTCGCCGTGTACGGCGGGCCGCTGCCGGAGGCGACCGTACGGGCCGTCGGCGCGGCCCTCGCCGAGGGGCTGGCGGCCGCGCACGCGCAGGGGTTCACGCACGCCGGGATCTCCCCCGCCGCCGTCCTGCTGACCGCCGACGGCCCGCGCCTCGGCTGCCACGGCGCCGTCCGGGCCGCCGGGCCCGACGGGGTTCCGCGCACCGGCCTGCCCGGGCTCGACCCGGGCGCGCTCGCCCCCGAGCAGGCCACCGGCGGCCGGCCCCGCCCGCCGGGCGACGTGTTCGCGCTCGGCGCCGTCCTCGCGTACGCCGCCACCGGCCACACCGTCCCGGAGGGCGCCGAACTCCCGCCCGCCCTGCGCGCCCCCGTCCTCTCCTGCCTCACCCGCGACCCCGCGCACCGCCCGACCGCCGCCGCCCTGCTCCCCGCGCTGGCGCCGCCGGCCCCGCACGCGACCGTGCTGAACTCGGCCGCGTCCCTCCTCGCGCCCGGCTGGCTGCCCGGCCGGGTGGTCGCCGCGCTCGCCCGCCAGTCCGCCGAACTCCTCGCGGCGGAGACCGAGCCGGACCCCCACAGCGAGGCGCGTCACTTCGCCGCCCTCCCCACCACGCCCGCCGCCCACCCGCACGACCCCCGACGGACCTGAACCCGATGCTGTCGCCCCTGACCCATGACGATCCCGCCGCGATCGGCACGTACCGGCTCCTCGCCCGCCTCGGCTCCGGCGGCATGGGCACGGTCTACCTGGGCCGCTCCCCCGGCGGCCGGACCGTCGCGCTGAAGACGCTGCACGCCCGGCTCGCCGCCGACCCGGTCTTCCGGGGGCGGTTCCGGCTGGAGACGGACGCGGCCCGGATCATCGGCGGGCGGCACGGCGCCGCCGTCGTCGACGCCGACCCGCTGGCGGAGACGCCCTGGCTGGCCACCGAGTACGTGCTGGGGCCGCCGCTCGACCGGGCGGTGAAGCTCGGCGGGCCGCTGCCCGAGCCGACGGTACGGGCCCTGGGCGCCGCGCTCGCCGGGGCGCTCGGGCGGCTGCACGCCTCCGACGTGGTGCACCGGGACCTGAAGCCCTCGAACGTGCTCGTCACCGCGTACGGGCCGAAGGTCATCGACTTCGGCATCGCCCGCGCCGCCGGAGACGACCACCTGACCCGCGCGGGCTCGGCGGCCGGCACCCCCGCCTACATGTCGCCGGAGCAGGCGGGCGGCCTCGAACACACCCCGGCCGGCGACGTGTTCGCGCTCGCCGGGGTGCTGCTCTTCGCCGCCACCGGCCACGGCCCCTTCGGCACCGGCTCCCCCGCCGACCTGCTCTACCGCGTCCGGTACGCCGAACCCGACCTCACCGGCCTGCCGCAGGCCCTGGTCCCGGTGCTCTCCGCCTGCCTGGCGAAGGACCCGGCCGCCCGCCCCACCACGGACGTCCTCACCGCGCGACTCCACGACGGACAGGGCGAGTTCGCCGACCACCTGCCGCCGGTCGTGCTCGCCGACATCGCCCGGCGGGCGACCGACGTATGGCTGCCGCTGCCGGACCGGCTGCCGGCGCCGGAGGGCGACCCGTACGCGGAGACCCGGACCGCGACCGTGCCGACCGCCCGCCGCGCGTCCTCCCGGCGCCGCTTCCTGGCGCTCGGCGGCGGCGCGCTGCTCGCCGCGGCGGGCGCGGGCGGCACGCTCTGGGCGACCCGCGACAAGGCCCCCTCCACCGGCGCGCAGCTGCCGAAGGCGCCGCTGCTCGGCGACGCGCCGGACTCCCTGTGGAACGCGAACATGCTGGTCCCGGAGGCGGCCACGGAGCGCGGTTTCCCGCTGGTCGCCGGTGACCGGGTCGCGGTGCTCGCCGGGCTCGGCGTCGCGTTCACCGACGTCGGGACGGGCGAGACGACGGGCGTCTGCACGGTGGACACCGTCTGGCGGGCCCTCGCCACCGACGGGCGCGAGGTCTACGCCGTCCCCCGCAGACCGGAGGCCGACCACCACGACCTGGCCGTCCACACCATCGACACCGGCCGGTACGCGCTCCGGCAGCCCGGCGTCCGGGTCCGGGGCCTCAACGCCAACATGGCGACGACCCAGCTCGGCTGCGCCGCCGACGGGGTCGTCTACCTCGCGGGCGCCACCGGCACCCGCGCCGACTTCGGCGAGGCGTCGCTCGTGGCCGTCGACGTCCGCACCGGGCGCGAGCTGTGGCGCACCCGGCCGGTCGATCCGCGGGAGGACACCCCGCCGTTCATCGGCGCCGTGGTCCGCGACGGGCGGCTCGTCGCCTTCGAACGCTCCGCCGACATGCAGAACTTCGCCCCGCCGCTGCTCGTCGTCCGCGACGCCGCCACCGGCGCCGTCCGGTGGAAGCAGCCCGTCCGTTGGGGGTCCGAGCGGCCCTGCCTGGACGACACCCATGTCTACGTCGGCGGCGCCGACCTCGTCGCGTACCGGCTGGCCGACGGGAAGGAGGCGTGGCGGCTCCGGGGCACCGGGAACGACCAGTACGCCTCCCCGGTGCTCCGCGAGGGCACCGTCCACACCGTGTCGGACCAGGGTGCGCACGCCGTCGCGGCGGACTCGGGGCAAGAGCGGTGGCGGGAGCGGGCGCCGCAGGACAACCCGCCGGTGTACGCCTCCGAGCAGTACCTCGCGGTGGGCCCCGGGCACCTCTTCTACCGGACCCGCCTCGGCCTCGCGGCGGTCGACCCGACGACCCGCGCCCGGTCCTGGGTCTACCAGACGGAGGCCGACCACCTCGTCGAACTCCCGGAGAAACAACGGATGTTCGGCATCGGCTCCGGCTCCCTCATCGCCCTCCCCCTGAACTGAACCGCACCCCCGACAAGGACGTGACCGACCATGACCCCCCTCGGCTTCGGCGACCCGCTCCGGCTCGGGCCGTACCGCCTCGTCGGCGTGCTGGGCGAGGGCGGCATGGGCAAGGTGTACCTCGCGGCCGGGCGGGACGGCCGGCCCGCCGCCGTGAAGGTGCTGCGCCCCGAACTCGCCCACGACCAGGACCTCGCCCGGCGGTTCGTCCGCGAGGCGCACACCGCGGCGGCCGTCGAGAGCCCCGGCGTGGCGCGGGTCCTGGCCGCCGAGGTCGAGGGCGGACGGCCGTGGATCGCCACGGAGTTCCTGTCCGGTCCCACCCTCGAAGAGGCCGTCGCCCGGTACGGGCCGCTGGACGAGCCGGCGGTACGGCTCCTGGCGGCGGCGCTCGCCGAGACGCTGCGGGACGTCCACGCGGCCGGCCTCGTCCACCGGGACGTCAAGCCGGCGAACATCGTGCTCACCGCCGACGGGCCCCGGCTGATCGACTTCGGCATCGCCCGGCCCGAGCACGGCCTCACCCTCACCACCACCGGCCAGATCCCCGTCACCCCCGGCTACGGCGCGCCCGAGCAGGTCCTCGGGCAGCGGGTGACGGGCGCCGCCGACGTCTTCTCGCTGGGCGCGGTGCTCGTGTACGCGGCCACCGGCAGGCGCGCCTACGACGGGCCGCACGTGGCCGCCGTGCAGTACGCGGTCGTCCACGAGCGGCCGGACCTCGGCGGCCTTCCGCCCGCGCTGCACCCGCTCGTCGCCCCCTGCTTCCAGCACGATCCGGCGCTGCGCCCGACGCCCGGGCAGATCGCGGGGGCCTTCGCCCCGCAGGGCTCCGGGGGCCGGAAGGCGAAGGGCGTCTGGCGGCAGGGGCCGCTGCACGAGGAGGCGAAGGGCCGGGAGGCGGAGATCCGGCGGCTCACCGCGGCCACGGTCGTCCCCGGCCCGGACGGTTCCGGCGCGGCCGGTCCGTCCCGGCGGCGGTTCCTCGCCGCGTGGGGCGCGGGCGGCGCGCTGCTGCTCGCCGGGGGCGGTTCCGCGGCCTGGTGGCTGACCGGCCGGCAGGGGGCGGAGCCGCCGGCGGCGGGCGACGCGCCGGACGCCGCCCTGCTGGAGGGCAGCAGCGCGGGCATCCGCCCCAAGCCGCTGTGGGGGCCGCTGGAGGTGGCCGCGTCGGGCCCCCTGCCGACGCCGGTGGTCCTGCGCGACGTGGTGGTCTTCGCGGCCCGGGACGGCGGCCTCACCGCGCTGCGGGTGGTCGACGGCACGGCGAAGTGGACCCACCGGGAGCTGTCCGCCCGCGCCGGCCAAGTGGCTTTGAACGATGACGAGTTCGCCTGCGCCGACGCCTCGGGCCGGCTGTCGGTGCGGAACGCGTCCACCGGCGAGGAGGCGTGGGCGGTGGACGGCGCGGAGGCCGCGCTGTTCCTCGCCGCCACGTCCGAGGGCGTCTACTTCCTGACCTCGGCGGGGAAGCTGCGGGCCGTGGACACGGCCGGGCGGCGGATCCGCTGGACGGCGGAGTCGGCGGAGGACCCGGCGGGCGCCTCCGTCCCGCTCGCCGCCGCCGGCCCCGGCCGGCTCGCGCTCTCCGGTACGAACGGCGACCTCACCGTCCTGGACACGGCGGACGGGCGGACGGCGTGGAGCGTGCGGGGGAAGTCGTCCAAGGCCCTCCAGCCGGCGATCGAGGGCGACACCCTCTTCGCCGGCGGGGAGGTGCTCACCGCGTTCGCCCTCGCGGACGGCGAGCGCCGCTGGGAGGAGAAGGGGTACGGCGACTGGGGGCCGCCGGTGCCCGACCCGGACGGGCTGACGGTGACCAGCGGCGGTCTGGCGTACCGCTACCGGAAGGACGGCACGCGGACCGATCTGTGGATCGTCTCCCTGGTCAGCCCCTATCCGTCGATGCAGCCGCCGGTGGTGCAGGGCGACTGGATCTGGGTGGTCGAGGGCAACCACACCGAGGCGGGCGTCTCGGCCCTCTCCAAGTCGGCGAAGGACCGCCTGTGGACCTACGAGCGGGAGAACCCGGGCCCGTGGGCGGTGGCCGCCGCCGGGAACCGGGTCTTCCTGCTCAGCAGGGGCACGATCGTGGCCATGCCCACCGCCTGACGCCCGAGGGGCTACGGGGTCGCCGCCACCGCCGCCTGCGGCCGGATCGGCAGCCGGTTGACCGGTCGGCCGGTCGCCGCGCGGACCGCCGCCGCCACCGCCGCCGGCGAGGTGACGACGGGGACGGCGCTGGCCGCCTTCGCCCCGAAGGGGGCGACGACGTCCCGCTCCTCGACGAGCTTCACGATCCGGATGTCCGGGGCGTCCAGCGACGTCGGCAGCGCGTAGCCGGTGAGGTCGGGGTGGCGGACCAGGCCGCGGGCGGTGCGCAGGTTCTCGGTGAGGGCCGCGCCGACGCCCTGGGTGACGCCGGCCTCGATGCGGGTGGCGAGCTGGGCGGGGTTGAGGACGCGGCCGACGTCCTGGGCGACGGCCATCTCCACGACCCGGACGGCGCCGAGTTCGATGTCGACGTCGACGACCGCGCGGATCGCGCAGAAGGCGAGGCCGACGAAGGCGTCGCCCTGCCCGGACTCGTCCAGCGGCTCGGTGGGGTGCGGGCGGCACTGGGCGGTGGCCCACAGCTCCTTGCCGTCCATCTCCTCGGCGACGGTGGTCGAGAGGACCCCGTCGTACGAGGTGATCTTGCCGTCGCTGACCTGGAGCAGCTCCGTCGACATGCCGAACTTGTGGGCCAGCGGCTGGAGGAGCTGGGTGCGGACCATCTTGGCGGCGCGCTCGACGGCGCCGCCGGAGACCCAGGTGTGCCGGCCGTGGGTGGCGGCGCCGGCCGGGGGCTGGTCGGTGTCGACGGGGGCCACGTGGACCTCGTCGACGCCCAGGGTCTCCTGGACGATCTGGCGGGCGAGGGTGGTGAAGCCGGAACCGGTGTCCACCGCCGAGCAGATGACGGTGGCGACGCCGTCGAGGACCCGCACGGTGGCGGTGGAGACCTCGTCGGTGCCCTCGGCGCCGAGCATGTGCACCATGCCGAGCGCGTAGCCCACGCCCCGGCGCACCGCGCCCGGTTCGCCCGCGCCCTCCGGCCCGCCGGGCAGCAGCCAGTCCTCCTCGGGGGTGTCCTTGGGCAGGGCGGGCAGCGGGAAGTCCCGTACGGCGGCGAGGAGTTCGGCGACGGGGGCGGGGCAGGTGACGGTCTGGCCGGTGGGCAGCAGATCGCCGGTGGACATGACGTTCCGCATGCGCAGCTCGGCCGGGTCGATGCCGAGGCGGCCGGCGAGCTTGTCCATCTGCGCCTCGTACGCGGCGCAGACCTGCATCGCGCCCTCGCCGCGGACGTGCCCGGAGGGCGGGTTGTTGGTGCGGACCGCCCAGCCCTCGACGAAGGCGTGCGGGACGACGTACGGGCCGCAGGCGAAGGCGACGGCGGCGGCCAGGGACTCGGACGAGGAGTCTGCGTAGGCGCCCGCGTCGAGGAGGATCTGCGCCTCGACCTTCACCAGCCGGCCCTCGGCGTCGGCGTGGTGGCGGTAGCGGAGCAGGGTGGGGTGCCGGTGGGCGTGGCCGAGGAAGGACTCCTCGCGGGTGGCGGTGAGCTTGACCGGGCAGCCGGTGCGCAGCGCGAGCAGGCCGAGGGGGATCTGGAAGCCGGGGTCCTCGCGGTCGCCGGTGGCGCCGGGGACGCCGGTGACGACGACCTTGACCTGGTCGGGGGCGAGGCCGAAGCAGGCGGCGGCGAGGTCGCGGTCGGTGTGCGGGTCGGTGGAGGCGGTGTACAGCTCGACGCCGCCGTCCGGGCGGGGCACGGCGAGTCCGGCCTCGGCGCCGATGGGGGCGGGGTCCTGGCGGCCGACCCGGTAGAGGCCCTCGACGACGACCTCGCCGGTGGCCTCGGGGTCGCCGAAGCGGAGCGGGATGTGCCGGATCAGGTTGCCGTCGGGGTGGAGGGGTTCGGCCTCGAACGCCTTCTCCGGGTCGGTGACGGGCTCCAGGAGTTCGTACTCGACGAGGATGGCGGCGGTGGCGAGCCGGGCGGTGTCGGGGTGGTCGGCGGCGACGGCGGCGATGGCCTCGCCGTGGTGCCGGACGAGTCCGTCGGCGAAGACGGGCCGGTCGGCGACGCGCCGGCCGTAGGTGGCCGCGCCGGGCACGTCGGCGGCCGTCACCACGGCCCGTACGCCGGGCATGGCCTCGGCGGCGGAGGTGTCGACGGAGACGATCCGGGCGTGGGCGTGCGGGGAGCGCAGGATCGCGGCCCACAGCAGGCCCTCGGCCCACAGGTCGGAGGCGTACGGGAAGGTGCCCTCGGCCTTGGCGCGGGCGTCGGCCTGCGGGAGGGAGGCGCCGAGTCCGAGGACCGGGGTCTCGGGCTCCGGCGCGGCCCCGGCGGCCTCCGCGAAGGGGAGCGTGGGAATGGCGGTCGTCGCGTCGCTGCTCACGCCCTGCCTCCGTCGTGCTGGTGCGGGATGCGGGCCGAGGCGTCGTCCTCGCCCGCGGTGGCGTGCTCGCCGGCGGCGCGCTCGGCCACCACGTCCTCCACCGCCTTGAGGACGCCTCGGTAGCCGGAGCAGCGGCAGAGGTTGCCGGCGAGGGCCTGGCGGGTCTCCAGCTGGGTGGGGGCGTGGTTGCCTTCGAGCAGGTCGTGCACGGTCATGCACATGCCCGGGATGCAGAAGCCGCACTGCACGGTGCCGCAGCGCGAGAGCGCCCGCTGGACGTCGGACGGCTCGCCGTCCACCGCGAGCCCCTCGACGGTCCGCACCTCGCACCCGGCGGCGGTCGCGGCCGGCACCAGGCAGGAGGCCACGAGCCGCCCGTCCACCTGTACGTTGCACGCCCCGCACTCGCCCTGCGAGCAGCCGTCCTTGGCCCCGGCGAGGCCGAGCCGCTCGCGGAGCACGTAGAGCAGCGACTCGCCGATCCAGGAGTCCGTGACGGGCCGGTCGGCGCCGTTGACCCGCAGCACGTAGGAGGTGTGCGGGTGCTCGTCGCTGTCGACGGAGGTGTACGAGGGCACCGGGGCGTCCGGCACGGCCTCGGGGGCCACGACGGCCGCCTCCGCCTCCGGCGCGTGCTCGTGGTCCGGTTCCGGCTCCGGCTCCGGTTCCGCGGCGGGCTCGGCCACGGGCGCCGCCACGGCCTCCGGCACCGCCCACGGCGCCGGCGCGCCGCCCGGCAGGGTCGGCGGGGCCTGCTCGTACGAGACGGGCTCCGGCGACGCGTCGAGGGCCACGTCGGGGGCCACGTCGACGGGCGCGTCGACGACCGGCACGTCCAGCGGCACGTCCAGAGGCATGTCCAGCGGCGTCTCGACGGCCTCCGGGACCACCGGCACCTCGGGGACCACCGGCACCTCCGGGGCCACCGGCGCCTCGGGGGCCACCGGCTCCGCCGGGAACTCGGTGAGCCCCTCCGCCGGCAGCTCCCACTGGCCGGTCCCGCCGAAGTGCCACTCCGCCGTCGCGTGCGGGTCGTGCTCCACGTACGGCCGGGCCACCGGCGCGCCCGCGCTCTCGTCGCCGTACCCGTGCGGCAGCGGCTCGGGCCCCTGCTCCGGGAAGCCCTGCCCGGGCTCCGGGGCGAAGAACTCCACGCCCTCGGCGGGCTGCGCCAGCGGCTGCAGCGGCACGATCATCGGCGGCGTGTAGCCGTGCCCGGGGGCCTCCAGGGGGACCCCGTCCAGCATGAACTCCGGCGGCAGGTGGACGAAGGCGGTCGCTCCCTCGTCGTACCCCTCGCTCTGCGGGATCGGCTCCCAGCCGCCCGGCGCGGCCGGGGCGGCGGTCTCGTTCTGCTCGTGGTTGCCGGTGTTCACGACAGGGCCCTCCCCAGTGCCCGGCGGGCGAGAGTGGCGACGGTGCGCCGCAGGTGCTGTACGGCGGGCGGCAGCTGCTCGCCGTCCGGCGGATCCGGGACGCAGGCGGCGGCCACGTACTCGCCGAAGGCGGTCAGCGCCTCCGGGGCGAGCCCCCGGTCGTTGTCCCAGTCGACCAGGGAGGCGATCCAGCGCTCGGCCTCCAGCGGGCGCAGCGGCATCGGGGCGACCGCGCCGACGGCGCAGCGGACCCCGCGCCGGGCCGGGTCGAGGACGACGGCGACGGAGGCGGTGGCGCGGGCCGGGCCGGTGCGGCCGGTGGCCTTGAGGAAGACCTGCGGGGCGTGCAGCAGCGGCACCCGGACGAAGGCGACGAGCTCGCCGGGGGCGAGCAGGTCGCGGCCCGCGAGGAGGTGCGAGACGGGGATCTCGCGGCTGCCGAGCGGGCCGACGACGACGAGGTCGGCCTCCAGGGCGGCGAGCACCGGCAGCGAGTCCCCGGTGGGGGCGGCGGTGACGACGTTGCCGCCGAGGGTGCCGGCGTTGCGGATCTGGGGCGGTCCGGCCGCGCGGGAGGCGGCGGCGAGGGCCGGGATGAGGGCGGCGAAGTCGGGGCGGCCCATGCGGGCGTGGGTGAGGCCGGCGCCGAGGAGGGCGTGGCCGTCCTGGTACTGCCAGCCGCGGATCTCGTTGATGCGGCTGAGGCCGACGAGACCGGCGGGGCGGAGCTGGCCGCGGTTGACGGCGGCCATCAGGTCGGTGCCGCCGGCGACGGGCACGGCGGCCGGCATGGCGGTCAGCGCGGCCACGGCCTCGTCGAGCGAGGCGGGCAGCGTCACGGACTGCGCCGTCTGTGGTGCGTGCGTGGTCAACCCGCTGCCCCTTCCCGGTTGTCCCGGTCCGTCCCCGACTGTGCCCGGCCGCCGCGCCTGCGAGCGGGCGCACGGCGCGCCTGTGTGTGGGCGTACCGTACGTGCTCACAGGCCGGACGTGGCAACTCTGGCACATCTTCCGAGCCGTCCGGAGCGAGGGGCCGCGCGAGCCCCCTCCCTCCCGGGGCGCCCGGGACTCCCGGGACGCCCGGGATGTCCACAGACGCCCCCGGACGCCCCGGGAAGCCCTGACAGAGAAGGTAACTCCCGTTTCGCCGCTCCCGGGTGACCCCGGCGAGCGAGCTGGCTCACACGATCGGGGGCGGGCCGTCGATCGGGCGGCCGAGGAGGCCGGGGCGGCGCTGCCAGGGGGCGGGTCCGGTGGGCGGGCGGTAGGCGACGCCGAGGGCGTCGAGGCGCCGGTAGTGGGTCTCCATGCGGCGCAGGAAACCGTCCGTGTCGCGGTCGTCGGGGGCGGGCAGCGCGGACCAGGCGACCTCGGCGAAGGCGGCGAGGCGGGGGAAGACCTGGTAGTCGACGCGGGCGCGGTTCTCCATCACCTCGGTCCACACGTTGGCCTGGGTGCCCAGGACGTGACGGGCCGCCGCCTCGGACAGGCCGGGCGGGACGGGCTCGAAGCGGTAGACGTCCTCCAGGGTCCGCACGAAGCCGATCGGGACGGGTTCGTCGGGGCCGCCGTGCTGCCGGTGGTCGAGGTAGACCTGCTGCTCGGGGCACATGACGACGTCGTGGCCCGCCTCGGCGGCGGCGATCCCGCCCCCGTAGCCGCGCCAGGACGACACGGCCGCGCCGTCGGCGAGGCCGCCCTCCAGGATCTCGTCCCAGCCGATGAGCCGGCGGCCGCGGTCGGTGAGCCAGCGGTCGAAGTGGCGGATGAACCAGGACTGGAGCCCCTCCTCGTCGCCGACGCCGAGCTCCGCGATCCGGGCCTGGGCGGCCGGGGACTCCTTCCACTGGTCCTTGGGGCACTCGTCGCCGCCGATGTGCACGAACGGCGAGGTGTCCGCCGGGAAGAGCTCCAGGACCTCCTCCAGGACGCCCTCGTAGAAGCGCAGCACCTCCTCGGTGGGGGCGAGCACGTTCGGGTTCACGCCCCAGGTGTCCCAGACGGTGAGGGCGGCGGTGTCGACGACGTCGGTGTTGCCGAGCCAGGGGTACGCGGCGATGGCGGCCTGCGAGTGGCCGGGGAGGTCGATCTCGGGGACGACGTCGATGTGCCGGGCGGCGGCGTAGGCGACGATCTCGCGGATGTCGTCCTGGGTGTAGAAGCCGCCGTGCGGGGTCTCGTCCCACAGCGGCGAGGCGCGGTGGCCGCGCTTGGAGCGGGCCCGCCAGGCGCCGACCTCGGTGAGGCGCGGGTACCGCTCGATCTCGATCCGCCAGCCCTGGTCGTCGGTGAGGTGGAAGTGGAAGACGTTCAGCTTGTGCGCGGCCATCAGGTCGAGCAGCCGCAGCACGTCCTCCTTGGCGGTGAAGTGCCGGGAGACGTCGAGGAGGAGGCCGCGCCAGCCGAAGCGGGGGCGGTCGGCGATCTCGGTGTACGGGAGCGCCCAGGTCCGGCCGGGCAGCGGCGCCCGCCGGTACGCGTCGGGCCCGAGGAGCTGCCGCAGGGTCTGGGCGCCCCAGAAGAGCCCGGCGGGGCCGCCGCCGTCGAGCAGGACGCCGTCGCCGGTCACGGAGAGCCGGTAGCCCTCGGGGCCGTGCTCCTCCGCGGTCTCCGGGGAGATCCGCAGCCGGACCGCGCCGGGGCCGGTGCCGTCGGGCAGGGGCAGCCCGGTGGCGGCGCCGAGCGCCGAGCGCAGCCAGCGGGCGGTGCCCTCGGTGCCGGGTCCGGCGTCGAGGGCGGTGGTGGCGTCGAGCGGGAGGCCGCCCCCGGGGTGGCGGGCCGTCAGGGGCGCGGGGATCAGGTCCGTCTCTGTCATCACGTCAGTCCTTCACCGCCCCGCCCAGTCCGGAGACCAGACGGCGCTGTACGAGTACGAAGAAGACGAGCACCGGGACCGTCATCACGGTCGAGCCGGCCATGATGCCTCCCCAGTCGTTCTCGTCGGGCTTGAAGAAGACCAGCAGCGCCATCGGGAGGGTGGACTGCGAGGTGTCGCTGATGAGGAACGACTTGGCGAAGAGGAAGTCGTTCCAGGTCGAGATGAACGAGAAGACGCTGGTCGCGACGAGGCCCGGCAGGACCAGCGGGAACAGGATCGTCCACAGGAAGCGGGCGTGGCTCGCCCCGTCGATCCGGGCCTGCTCCTCCAGCGCCTCCGGCACGGCCCGGACGAAGCCGCGCAGCATCCAGATCGCGAACGGCAGCGAGAAGGCGAGGTGCGGGAGGACGAGCGAGCCGAGGGTGTTGAGGAGTCCGGCGTCCCGCATGAGGAAGAAGAGCGGGATGGTCAGCGCCTCGACCGGCACCATCTGCGCCACCAGGAACATGACCAGGAGGGTGGTGCGGAAGCGGAAGCGGAAGCGGGTGACGGCGGTCGCCGCGAGGAAGGCGATGACGGCGGAGGCGAGGACGACCGCCGTCGCCACCAGCAGGCTGTTGAGGAAGTAGCGGCCGAAGTCCTGCTGCTCGAAGACGCGCCGGAAGGAGTCGAGGGACGGCGAGAGCGTCCACGGCCGGGGTCGGGTGGACTGGATCTCGCCGGCCGGCTTGAGGGCGGAGAGGACCATCCAGTACAGCGGGAAGGCGACGACGGCGGCGGCGAGCAGGGCCGCCGCCTCGGCGAGCAGCCGCCCGGGACGGCGTACGCGGAGGGCGGTCACAGCTCCTCCCCCTGACGGCGCAGCGTCCGCAGGTACACCAGGGTGACCGCGAGCAGGAGCAGCAGCATGACGACGCCGATGGCCGCGCCCAGGCTGTACTGGGAGGAGGCGAACGCCTGCTGGTAGGCGTAGACGTTGAGGACGAGGTTCTGGCCGGCGATGCCGCCGCCGCCCGTCATCACGTAGATCTGGGTGAAGACCTTGAAGTCCCAGATGACGGACTGGATGGTGACGACGGCGAGGATCGGGCGGAGCAGTGGCGCGGTCACGGTGCGCCAGATCCGCCACTGGGAGGCGCCGTCGAGGGCGGCGGCCTCCAGGACCTCGGTGGGGACGGCCCGGATCCCGGCGTAGACGGTGACCATCACGAAGGGGAACGAGCACCAGACGACTTCGAGGAGGACGAGCGCGAAGGCGCTGTACCGCCCGTAGGTCCAGGAGAAGTCGCCGAGGCCGAGGAGCTTGTTGACGGGGCCGAAGTCGGCGTCGAAGAGGAAGACCCAGACGGTGGAGCCGGTGACGGCGGGGGTGGCCCAGGCGCCGAGCGCGGCCAGCATCAGGGCGAGGCGGGGCAGCGCCCGTACCCGGGTGAGGAGGACGGCGAGGGCGCAGCCGACGGCGAGGGTGCCGGCGACGCAGGCGGCGGCGAAGACGACGGTGGCGAGCAGGACCTGACGGAACTGCGGGTCGGTGAAGAGGGCCGTGTAGTTGGCGAAGCCCTGGAAGGAGGTGGGTCGGCCGCCGCTGACCTGGGCCTGGGTGTACTCCAGGAAGGAGATCAGGCCGAGCTGGTAGACGGGGTAGACGAGCAGGGCGCCGAGGACGGCGAGGGCGGGCAGCAGGTAGAGCCAGGGGGTCCAGGCGGAGGTGCCGGTGCGGGAGCGGGCGGTACGGCTCCGGGGCCGGCGTGCGGGCGGTTTCGCGGGGCCGGCGGGCGCGGGCGGGGCGGTGGCGGTGGCGGTCATCCGGTTCAGCCCGCCTCGGCGAAGGCCGCGTCCATCTTCTTCGCCGCGTCGGCGGCGGCGGACTTCACGTCCTTCCGGCCGCTGGCGATCTCCTGGAGCATCGTGGGGACGACGAGCGAGGAGTCGATGCGGCCCCAGGCGGCGGTGGCGGGCACGAACTTCGTTCCGGCGGCGAGGGTGTCGATGAAGGGCTTCACGAAGGGCTTGCGCGCCGCGGCGGCGGTGCGGACGTCGGTGAAGGTGGGCAGGAAGCCCATCGCGTCGAACAGCTTGGCCTGGGTCTCCTTGCCGGCGAGGGTCTTCGTCAGCTCGACGGCGAGGGTGCGGTGGGCGGTGGACTTCAGGACGCCGATGTTGTTGCCGCCGGCGAAGGCGGGGGCGACGGAGCCGGGCGCGGTGCCGGGGAGCGGGACGACGGCGTACTTGCCCTTGACCTGGCCGGCCTCGACGGCGGCGTGGCTGAAGTCGCCGCCGATGGCCATGCCGGCCTTGCCGGCGGCGAAGGCGGTGACGGTGGCGTTGCCGCCCATCTGGGCGCAGGTGGCGGCGGGGCAGTTGTCGTCGCGGAGGAGCGAGGTGTAGGTGGTGAGGCCGCGGACGGCGGCGTCGCCGTTCAGGGCCGCCTTGTAGGCGCCGGAGGCGTCCTTGGTGGCGAGGTCGCCGCCGGCGGCCCAGACGAAGGGGAGGGCGCCGTAGGTGTAGGCGCCGCCGACGGCGATGCCGTACAGCTCCGGCCTGGCCTTGCGTATCTTCTTCGCGGTCGCGACGAGTTCGTCCTGGCTCCTGGGGGCGGCGAGGCCGAGCTCGCGGAAGACGTCGGTGCGGTAGTAGAGGGCCCGTACGCCGACGAAGAGCGGGGCGCCGTGGACCTTGCCGTCGACGGTGACGGACTCCCGGGCGGTGGGGTCGGTGTCCTTCGCCTGGTCCCAGGCGGCGAACTCGGCGGTGATGTCGGCGAGTCCGCCGTCCTGCACGTAGCCGGCGGTGTCGGTGTTGCCGTACTCGATGACGTCGGGGGCGGACGTCGGGTCGTTGAAGGCCGCCTTGACGCGCTGGGCGCGGGTCTCGACAGGGATGTACTCGACCTCGACCTCGGCGCCGGGGTGTTGCTCCTCGAAGGCGGCGACGGCCTCGTCGACGACCTTCTCCTTGGGCTGGTTGGCGACCTCCTGGAAGAGCCAGACGCGCAGGGTGCCGGTCTTCTCGTCGCCGCCGGCGGCGGGCGCGGAGGTCTGGGGCGCGCAGGCTGCGAGGACGAGGGCGGCGAGCGGCAGGGCGACGGGGGCGGTGATCCGGGCAGGAAGCTTCATGGCGGTTCCCCTCCGAGCGTGCGTTGCACCATGTGCAACGAGCGTTTCGTGCTGCACAACAACAGCGGTGAGGTTAGGCGCGCCCGCCGATCACGACAAGAGGTCTCGACCACTTCCCGTTCCGCCGCGGGACCCCGGAGGGCCGCCGCACGCCCCGGGAAAACGGGACGGCCCCCGTCGCGCGCACCAGTGGTGCGCGCGACGGGGGCCGTCCCCGACGAGGGCCGGGCCGGGGGTTACTTCCCCTTGCCGCCCTTGTCCTTGTCCTTGTCGCCACCCGAGCCCATGGACTCGTAGATCTCCTTGCACATGGGACAGACCGGGTACTTCTTGGGGTCGCGCCCCGGCACCCAGACCTTTCCGCAGAGTGCGACGACGGGAGTGCCGTCGAGGGCACTCGCCATGATCTTGTCCTTCTGGACGTAATGGGCGTAGCGCTCGTGGTCGCCGTCACCGTGGGACACCTGCGGCGTCGGCTCGACGAGGGTTCCCGTACCTGCCCCGCGCTCGGGCTCGAGAGTGCTCATGGCACCCAAGGGTACTGGGAGCGGCGGGACTCAGTTGAGCGAAGGGTCGTCCGGGTAGGTCGCGACCATCGCGAGGTCGCCGCGCTGGCGGCGGAGGACCTGCCGCCAGAGGGTCTCCGGGGTCGGCGAGGAGACGTCGCCGGGCTCGGACTCGACGACGTACCAGGCGCCCTCGGTCAGTTCGGTCTCCAGCTGGCCGGGGCCCCAGCCCGCGTAGCCGGCGAAGATGCGGAGCGCGCCGAGGGCGGGGCCGAGGAGTTCCGGCGGGGTCTCCAGGTCGACCAGGCCGATCGCGCCGAAGACCCGGCGCCAGCCGAGCGGGCCCTCGTCGCCGGGGATGACGGCGAGGCCGAGGGCCGCGTCGAGGGAGACCGGGCCGCCCTGGAAGACCACGCCCGGCTCGCCGGCCAGCCCCGCCCAGGGGGCGAGCACGTCGCCGACGGTGACGGGGGTGGGCCGGTTGAGGACGACGCCGAGCGATCCCTCGTCGTCGTGGTCGAGCAGCAGCACCACCGCGCGGTCGAAGTTCGGGTCCGCGAGGGCGGGGGTGGCCACGAGCAGCCGTCCTGTGAGCGAGGACACCTCGGTCATGCGACACATGATCCCGCATCTTCGGCGCGTGTGGGGGTTCTCGGGCGCAATGCCGGGAAACCCGTGGAAGCCGAGGCGAGCCTCGCAGGTCGGGAGGGGCGGGACAGGACGCCCCGGACCGCCCGGCCGGAAGAACCGGACGGTGACAGTCCGCAAGATCGCGGAAACGGAGGGTGTTGTGCCGAATTCATTACATCTGACAGGCACCCCGACCGGCCCGATCGAGGTCCAATGGCCCCTTACCCTTTTCTCTGGCCACCCGACCGACGACTCCGGAACGCGAGATTCATGACCGGCACTGACGATGTCCTGCTTGTCCACGGCGGAACCCCGCTGGAGGGCGAGATCCGCGTTCGCGGCGCGAAGAACCTCGTGCCCAAGGCGATGGTCGCCGCCCTGCTCGGCAGCGGTCCGAGCAGACTGCGCAACGTGCCCGACATCCGCGACGTGCGCGTCGTCCGCGGGCTGCTCCAGCTGCACGGAGTGACCGTCCGCCCCGGCGAGGAGCCCGGCGAGCTGGTGCTCGACCCGACGCACGTCGAGTCCGCCAACGTCGCCGACATCGACGCCCACGCCGGCTCGTCGCGCATCCCGATCCTCTTCTGCGGCCCGCTGCTGCACCGCCTCGGCCACGCCTTCATCCCGGGCCTCGGCGGCTGCGACATCGGCGGCCGGCCGATCGACTTCCACTTCGACGTGCTCCGCCAGTTCGGCGCGACCATCGAGAAGCGGGCCGACGGCCAGTACCTGGAGGCCCCGCAGCGCCTTCGCGGCTGCAAGATCCGCCTCCCGTACCCCTCGGTCGGCTCGACCGAGCAGGTGCTGCTCACGGCCGTCCTGGCGGAGGGCGTCACCGAGCTCTCCAACGCGGCCGTGGAGCCGGAGATCGAGGACCTGATCTGCGTCCTGCAGAAGATGGGCGCGATCATCTCCATGGACACCGACCGGACCATCCGGATCACCGGTGTCGACAAGCTCGGCGGCTACACCCACCGGGCCCTCCCGGACCGCCTGGAGGCGGCCTCCTGGGCGTCCGCGGCGCTCGCCACCGAGGGCAACATCTACGTGCGCGGCGCCCAGCAGCGCTCGATGATGACCTTCCTCAACACCTACCGGAAGGTCGGCGGCGCCTTCGAGATCGACGACGAGGGCATCCGCTTCTGGCACCCGGGCGGCTCGCTCAACGCGATCCACCTGGAGACCGACGTCCACCCCGGCTTCCAGACCGACTGGCAGCAGCCGCTGGTCGTCGCCCTGACGCAGGCGTCCGGCCTCTCCATCGTCCACGAGACGGTGTACGAGTCCCGGCTCGGCTTCACCTCGGCGCTGAACCAGATGGGCGCCCACATCCAGCTGTACCGCGAGTGCCTGGGCGGCTCCGACTGCCGCTTCGGCCAGCGGAACTTCCTCCACTCGGCGGTCGTCAGCGGCCCCACCCGCCTCCAGGGCGCCGACCTGGTCATCCCGGACCTGCGCGGCGGCTTCTCGTACCTGATCGCGGCCCTCGCCGCCCAGGGCACCTCGCGGGTGCACGGCATCGACCTGATCAACCGCGGCTACGAGAACTTCATGGAGAAGCTCGTCGAGCTGGGCGCCAAGGTCGAGCTGCCGGGCAGCGCGCTGGTGTAGGACGGCCCCCGGAAGGCCCTGCGGGGCCTTCTCCCGGACGTGCGGAAGGGCGGCCACCCCGGAAGGGGTGGCCGCCCTTTGCGTGCGCCTACAGGCTGCTTACTTGCCCTTGGCGGCTTCCTTGAGCTTCGAGCCCGCGGAGACCTTCACGCTGTAGCCGGCCGGGATGTTGATCGGGTCGCCGGTCTGCGGGTTACGAGCGGTGCGAGCGGCACGGTGGGTGCGCTCGAAGGTCAGGAAGCCGGGGATGGTGACCTTCTCGTCGCCCTTGGCGACGACCTCGCCGACGGTCTCGGCGAGGGCGGCCAGCACGGCGTCGGCGTCCTTGCGGGTCACCTCGGCGCGGTCGGCCAGCGCGGCCACCAGCTCACTGCGGTTCATGTTGTTACTCCCGTGTTCTTCTTGCCTGTGAGGCGTGAGATCGAAGCCGATGCTGCCAGGGGCCTCGGACAGTCCCCGGAACCGGGTCTGCCTCTCGTGGATCCCTCGCGCCCTGGGGGTTCCCCCCTGGACGAAGTCCTCGGGGGAGCATCCTGCCCCCACCAGCGGCGGGAACGCCAATCCGGCACCCTCTGGGGTCACACGGAAAGCGCCGGAGGCCCCTGGTGGTGACGTAGCGTCGACTCCCCGCAAACGGTGCGGAGCCGAAAAGCCACCCTAAAGGCGGGTTTACGACTCCGCGAATCGCGACACGCTCGGGGTACCGCTCCCCGGTGACGTCAGGCGCCCGCGCCCGCCGCCTTCGCGGCGGTCCTGACGGCCCCGGCGACGGCGCCCGCGACCTTGTCGTTGAAGACCGACGGGATGATGTAGTTCGGGTTCAGCTCGTCCTCGGTGACGACGTCCGCGAGGGCCGTGGCGGCCGCCAGCATCATCTCGGTGTTCACCGTGCGGGACTGCGCGTCGAGCAGACCGCGGAAGACGCCGGGGAAGACCAGGACGTTGTTGATCTGGTTCGGGAAGTCCGAGCGGCCGGTGGCGACCACGGCGGCGGTCTGCCGCGCGGCGGCCGGGTCGACCTCCGGGTCGGGGTTCGCGAGCGCGAACACGATCGAGTCCTCGGCCATCGCGGCCACGTCCGCCGCACCCAGCAGGTTCGGGGCCGACACGCCGATGAAGACGTCCGCGCCGACGACGGCCTCCTTGAGGGTGCCGGTGACGCCCTCCGGGTTGGTGTTGTCGGCGATCCAGCGCAGCGGGGAGTCGGCCGGGGCGGCCACCAGGTCCTCGCGGCCGGCGTGCACGACGCCGTGGATGTCGGCGACGACCGCGTGCTTCACGCCCGCGGCGATCAGCAGCTTCAGGATGGCCGTGCCGGCCGCGCCGGCGCCGGACATGACGACCCGGACGTCGCCGATGCCCTTGCCGACCACGCGGAGCGCGTTGGTGAGCGCGGCGAGGACGACGATGGCGGTGCCGTGCTGGTCGTCGTGGAAGACCGGGATGTCCAGGGCCTCGCGGAGCCGGGCCTCGATCTCGAAGCAGCGGGGCGCGGAGATGTCCTCCAGGTTGATGCCCGCGAAACCGGGGGCGATGGCCTTGACGATCGCCACGATCTCGTCGGTGTCCTGGGTGTCCAGGCAGATCGGCCAGGCGTCGATGTCGGCGAAGCGCTTGAAGAGGGCGGCCTTGCCTTCCATGACCGGCATGGCGGCCATCGGGCCGATGTTGCCGAGGCCGAGGACGGCGGAGCCGTCGGTGACGACCGCGACGGTGTTGCGCTTGATGGTGAGGCGGCGGGCGTCCTCGGGGTTCTCGGCGATCGCCATGCACACGCGGGCGACGCCCGGGGTGTAGATCATCGACAGGTCGTCGCGGTTCCGGATGGGGTGCTTGGACGCCATCTCGATCTTGCCGCCGAGGTGCATCAGGAAGGTGCGGTCCGAGACCTTGCCGAGGACGACGCCCTCGATGTCCCGCAGCCGCTCGACGATCTCGTCGGCGTGCGCGGTGGAGGTCGCGGCGATGGTGACGTCGATCCGGAGCTTCTCGTGGCCCGAGGCGGTGACGTCGAGGCCGGTGACGGAGCCTCCGTGGGACTCGACCGCAGCGGTGAGCTGCGAGACCGCGGTGCCGCTCGCGGGCACCTCCAGCCGGACCGTCATCGAGTACGAGACGCTGGGCGCCGTTGCCATGGCCGGGTTCCTCTGCTTTCCCTAGCTTCGTTGCTACGCCGCCCCGGCTGGTTGCCCTGGCGGCGCCCTCCGATCGTCGCACCTACCCGCCGGTAGCAGGTAATGCGGTCATTTTGTTTTCGGAAAGTAGTTTCCACCATACGAGAGATACTGGAACAACAGAAGAGGCCCCGGTCGGGGGTAGTAGGCCGGGGGCTCAAATTCGTATGTTAGTCGTAGTGACA